>JAHWGZ010000058.1 GCA_019323755.1 Candidatus Woesearchaeota archaeon | reverse complement strand
GTTTTTATATTAATTCTTTGTTAATTCTTTTTTATGGAATTAAATGTTTTTTTGAAATTAAAAGGTCTGGCTCCGACTGGCGGGCAGGCTAAATTATTGATTCGTTCTGGTGCAGTTAAAGTCAATGGTGTGGTTGAGACCAGAAATAAAAAGAAATTAAAAGCCGGAGACAGGGTTGAAATCAAAGGCCAGGAGTTTCTGGTTGAGTAAAGCTTTTAAATTCCAATTATATCACTTAACTTAATGAAACTGGCTAAAGATCTGGCCTTGAAGTTTATTTTGGTCATTTCAATTGCCGGCGTTTTATTCTCTGGATATCTTTCTTACATAGAACTTTTCCAGAAAATCTGTCCGGCTGTGGCTGGCACTTGTCCTCCTCCTATGCTGGGTCTGCCGGTCTGCGTCTATGGGTTGTTCATGTATATCTTAGTCTTGGTATTTTCCTTGCTTGGCCTGAAGGCAAAGAAATAATTCTAAAACATAACAGCCAAAAGATTGAAGATATAACCTGTTACAACAATTCCAGCAGCCACAATACCAAAGAAAATCAAGATTAATTTTAGTTTCATGGCCCTTCTTAGAATGACTGCTTCTGGCAAGCTTAAGGCAGCAGTGGCCATCATAAAAGCCAAAGCAGTTCCCAAAGGAACGCCTTTTTCAAAAAGAACCACTGCAATCGGCACAATGGCAGCGCAGCTGCCGTACATTGGCACCCCTAACAAAACAGCCAAAGGCACTGTGAAAAATCCCCCTTTGCTTATAATTGACTGGATTGCTTCCTGAGGAATATAATTGTGGATAACAGCGCCAATGCCAACACCGATGATAATCCAGAGCCAGACTTTTTTGGTGATTGATTTGGCTTCATTCAGACCGTAATAAATTCTTTCTTTGATTGATTTGTACTTTGTCTCCTTAATTTTTTTAGTTACTAAGTCCTTGACCAGGTGTTTTTCCAGTTTCATCCTTCCCAGGACTAATCCTGCGATTACACCAATAATAATTCCTGAAATAACATACAATAAAGTGATCTTCCAGCCGAAAAAACCAAGCATGAGAATAACCAAATACTCATTGACTAAAGGTGAGGTAATCAGGAAAGAAAAATTTACACCCAAGGGAATGCCGGCCTCAAGAAAACCCAGGAAAATTGGTATGGACGAGCAGGAGCAGAATGGAGTTACTGCGCCAAACAAAGAAGCCATGATGTTGCCCAAAGGTGATTTTGCTTTTAGCCAGTTTTTAACTTTCTTTTGTGGCAGGTAAGTTCTTAAAAAACCAATGGCTGAAATAAGGATAAATAACAGGAGGAGTATCTTAATTGTGTCATAGATGAAGAAGTTGATTGACTGGGCCAGTTTAGTGGTTGATTCAAGCCCTGATATCTGGTAAATGCACCAGTAGATTATTTCTTGGAGCATTTTTTACAGCAGCACTCTTTTGACTTCTTTTCCAGTTTTCTGTCCAGTTTCTTTATTAATTTTTTTATGATTTTTTTCATGTTGAAGAAGACTTTGTTTGGTTATTTAAAGGTTTTGGGTGAAGCAGGAAGATTTTTAAAGAACATTTGTTTTCTTCTTTCTCATGAAAAGAATAATTATCTTTTTAATGGTTTTAATGATTTTACCCCTTGCTTACGCCCAATGCCTTGATTCTGACCAAGTTGGTTTAAGTCTTTACACTCAGGGCTCTGTTGAATATGAAGGGGAGACTTATGTTGATTATTGCACCGGCATTGAACTGACTGAATACAAATGTGAAGACAATACCATGGCAGTAGATAAAATGAATTGCGACTATGGCTGTCTTAATGGCGCTTGTTTAGATGCTTCAGATATTGACTGCAGCGGTTTGAAAAAAAGTGAATTTACTAATGATCAGATTGATTACTGTTATAATAATAACCAGATGAAAAATTATTTTTGCACCGGCAACCAGGCCTCTTACCAGATTGTTGACTGCCAGTACGGCTGTGACCAGGGGCATTGCCTTGCTGAAAGCAAAAAACCGGCCAATTGCCAGGGTTTTAATTATCAGAATTCCTGCGGTGATTTGGTTGTCGATGACTGCCTGCACTGCGGCTTTGACTGCGGAGATTACCAGTGTGTTGAAGTCCTGGATCTTCCCTGCGGCATGGGTGCCACTGGCGTCTGTTTGAAGCTTGACAATGGTTTTATCAGGTTCAGAAAATTCAGCCAGGAGATAGCTGCCCAGGTTGACGGCAGCCTTGACTTTTCCGGCAACCGTGTCAGGGTTAACGGCATTAATCTGCAGACTTATCCGGACAAGATTTATGCCAAAATTGCTGAGGCTGGTTATGGTATTAATAATATTAAATTAAGGGCCGGCGACATGACTTATTCTGTCGAAGCTGTCAAAGATGTCAAAGTGTTTGGTTTGTTTTCCAAACAGATGAAAGTAAACATAGAAGTTGGTTCTTTGCCTAATTCAGAAATTTCAGTTGATAAGCCCTGGTGGGGATTTCTGGCCTGGTGATTTTTAGCAAGGTTTTTATATTTGTTTTGATTTGAATTTGTAAAAGAGTTCTTTTGACAAAATGAAATACGAACGAGCCGGAATAGAAAACCTGACTGAATTAAATCGGTTTGTTGCCCATAATTCCAGAACAGAGAGGCGAGATGTTTTAATACCTGCTGACCCCAGAACCATTGACAATTATTTTCTTGCCTTTGACGATGACTTGGTTGGTTTTTCCAGGGTCTGGATTGATTCTTACCCTAAAATGCTTGTCTCTGGCGATTTGTCTGGGGATATTAGGCCAGACAATATGCTCAAAAGAGGAGAAGTCACCAGCGTCTTTGTCATATCAAGCTACAGAAGAAGGGGCATTGGCAGTGAACTGGTTCAGATGGCTGTTGAATATCTTCAAACAGAAGGCTGCGAAATGATCATTGCCGTTGGTGTGGACCATGGCAGGGAATTATTTGGCAGTTTGCCCGGCTGGAGATACAAGCAGGATAAGTTTGTGTTTGAGGGGTAAGTGTTTTTGAGAAGGGAAGGTTTTTAAATTATTACTGGTTTATTTTGTTTATGGCAAAGAAAAAAGACAAATCAGTTGCTGGACTGTTGATTCCCGGCGGACTATTGATCGGCATGGGCATTGGTTTTATCATTGACCAGCTGGTCGGTGCCATGTTCATCGGCCTGGGAATTGGTATGGTTGCAGCTTTTATTGCTTTTTTAATTGAAAGAAGAAAATAATTTTTTTCTTTTTTTAATAAAGTTTTTATATCACTTATTTTCTTGACTACTTATGCAGAGACTAGAGAGGCTGTGTATACAGCTGGAAGGGGAAAGGCCCAATTTTAAATCAATCATTGATGGATACTGCCGCCGGGGTTTTGATTCTCACAAAGCTTATCAGGATTCTTATTATGCCCAGATTTTTAGTTATATTTTCTTAAACCAGGCCTTGAAAAATGCCGGGGCCAGGGAAATTAACTTTAGCAACAAACAAACTGACCATTGGTATGGCCAGCTTTTGGTTTATGACAATGGCTGGCGGCAGTGCGGCCGCCTGGTTTATGTTGGCGGAAAACCAACTCTTTTTTACATCAAGATCAGCCACTGGAACAAGCATGAAAAGATAAAAAGAAAAAGCGGTGTTCGCGGGTTTTTGATGCCGGAAGTTTATGAGCCCAAGTTAAGGGCAGTTAAGGAGCTTTTGAAAAAAAATTATCTTGATTATATTGTGATTATTCCTGAAGATATTTTTTTTAGGAGTGAATCGCCTTTGATCCATGATTTTGTTTCCAATGGCCGGCGTTTGATACCTTTTTACACTAACAATCTAGGTTATCGCGAGGATGTGGTCAAAGCTGTTTCTGCTGCTGGTTTGAAATTAAGTTGCGTTTCAATTCCAAAGGAACGCAAAGAAGAAGAAGGTTTTTAAGTTTCATAAATAAAATAAATTTAACTAAGAATAGGTTATGACGATCTCTCTGGCCGGCACACCATTATCAAGACTTGTTAAAAACACTTCTTCAAACCAGAACCAGGTGTTGCGGTTTTTGTCGGTGTAAAAGCTGACGCCTTCAGCTGTAGCGCCGACAGTATTGTCAGCATAATTGATCACATCACCCCTTATCTGGTTAACCTCTGGAATAGGCAGGCTGAACAGATACGTAAATGCTGATCTTTGCTGAGTGTTGAGGACATTGTTTGTGGCCACGTTGCTTGTCACTTGATATTGTGTGATTATTTTTCCTGCATTGGTATTATAATATGAATCACCAGAAGTATAAATTCCGGGTGGTGGCGCTTGAGTATAAAATCCAAAAGGGACTTTGGCTTCTGGGGATACTGCAGGAAGTATTATTTTAATTGTTTTGCTCCCGGAATCATGGGTGATGCTGTCTTGTAGCATTAGTCTCGAACTCCTGTCTTCCATAATCTTCAAAGTTGGGTCTCCGAGAAGAACAAAAAAAGCGTCCTGGTTTTCATGAGCAGGATTGTGGAGAATTGTACCCTGGTAAAATGCCCTACTCTTAAAATCCTTTAACATAGTTCCAAGGTCTTTGCCAGAATACAAAGACAGGAGGCCTTCTCTGACAATACTGTTTGGCTGGCTGGCATCTTCAACAGCGCCAAAATAAGCAATTCCTCCTCTTCGCAAAACATTGATACAAAATAAGTCATAAGCGCTTCCAGGCCCCCCTTCGCTAGTGGCTAATTTTCCAAAGGCACAAGTAGAACAGGCAGTTGTCAAAAATATAGGGTTGTTATGGAAATTAATACTTTCTGAAATTAGTGATTCAGTATTAAGATTCAAACCATAATTGCCAACACCTCCACCTAGAGGATAGCCATGTGATTCATAAGCAATGACTGATTTGTCTTCCAAATCATTAAGATTATATCTCAAATCAGAACACAGGGGATCGCTGTTAAGCGAGCAGTCCAGGTTTCCTAAGATCATTAATTTTGATTTTAAGCCGATCTTTTCTGCCCAAATATTCATTTCATAAACTTCGCTGAGCCAGTTTACAAAATCAGGGGCCCATAAAAAAGCCGCGCTGTCAACTGAACTCATCTCATCATAAAACAAGCTTCTGGCAATCAGTGCAGAAGTGTCTGAAACAGTTATTCCATAGATTCTTCCAACAGCCATATCAGGATTTCTGTCCCCATCTAAATCACCATAAACAGAATTGTCAACCTCTCTTCTTCTGTCTGCTTGCAGTGGATCAGGTTTATCTTGTGGTATGAACTCAGGATTGGCAACAATAGTCAGATAGTTTGGTTTAAACTGAAAATAACCAAGTTCTTCTTCAAAATCAGAGTCTATAGTGGGGTAATCAGTTACATAAGCAATGGAGATGGCCTCTTTTTTTGCTGCTGCCAGGATTGGAGCAGCCATTGATTCTTTGGAAAACCCGGAAATCTGAATCTCTCCGAGATAATCAGAAGTTAAAGAAACCCCCAATCCTTCATTGTCTTGAGGATTGGTAAGAATCACTTTGTCAGTGTTTGTTTCTGTTAAAATCCTTCTCTGAATCTCTGGTATGGTGAAAAGGGTAGTACATCTCCTGGTTGGACATTGGGCGTTGCCTAAAACAATTATTTCCTTGCCTTGAAAAGTAGAAGGAGCATCATTGACTGATCCTTCAACTATTAGAGGAGCATGGATCAAAGAAGCTAAAGTTGAACCCAGCAAGGCAATCTTGTAATCTTCCTGCGAGTAAACTACTGTGTCTATCCCTGACCAATAATTTAACATTTCATTTTTAGAAACTCTCACAGCATTAACATTAGAAAATTGCTGATCCAACAATTCAATAAATCCTCCGGGAACATTTCCCAGAAGAGTTATTCTTGAAGGATTATAATCCTCTAAAAAATAAATGATTGGGTCAGGGTCGAAATTATTTCCTTCTGTATGCAAAATGAGGTAAGGATATTTTTTAAGCTGGTTATTTTCATGCCAGATTGCCAGAGGAAGGAATTCCAGTGCATCCCATTGGCTGGAGGTGACAATAAAAACTTCTTTGTCAGTGTATCTGTTTACTGGTTCAGGCACAGGTGTTGGCGGAGGTGGCGGTTGCTGGGCAGTTGGTTTTTCAGGTGTTGGAAGCTGAAGTAATTCATAAGTTTCCTCTTCTTGAACAAAATATCCAGAAAAAATAAAACCGCTGACTAGAAGAATAATTACAACTATAACCTGCACCTCTTTTTCTTTCATTAACAGGAGAAATAACTTAAACAATTATAAATTTAACCTAAAACTTTTTAAATCAAAAAAAACTCCTAAACAAACAGAGGTGAACTCAATGAAAAAAATAATTTATTTTTTAGTTATTCTTGTTTTAGCTGCTGCAGTCACTGCCCAGGGCATTGGTCAGATGACACAGGCGCAAAGGTCGCAGCTTATCCAGGAAAATTTGGATCAGGTCAACTTAGAGGATCTTCCCGGCGCTTTGAAATTCCTTTTAGGAAAACCTAAAATCAATATCCAGGTCAATGGAGAGACCTACGGCTTTAAAATCACTGGAAATAAAATAGAAGATTTTATTGAAGGTGGGCTGGACAAACCGCATTACATAGTCTATATCCCAGAAGAAGTCTTGGAAGAAATCGTCAATTCAGACAACATCGTCAATACCGTAGAAACAGCTTACTTAGAAGGCAAAATCACCATTGAACCGCAAACCGTTGGCGCCAAGATCAAGTTCTGGCTGGCTAATCTATTTATTTAATTTTTTTAAATTTTTTAGAAATAATGTGTTGCAGCAAAAGGATTTACTTTTTTCTGCTGCCCCCTCTTTTTGGTCCAAAGAGAGCAGTTCCGTCTGACAAGTAACTTCCAAAAGGGCCTCTGAGCAAATAGTCGCTGACCAGCCCGTCTTTTTTCTCTGGGAAAGCCAGGCGGCTCCTATTTAAAATTTTTTCATGTTTTTCCCTTTCTTTGGCCAGTTCCTCGGCAGTCATACCTCTCTGGAGGCAGACAACCAAATCAGGGGAAACTCTCTGTTCCCTGTTGGGATGATAGCTTGGAAAAACAGTGTAATCAGTATCTTCAATTTTCAAAGGAAAACCAACCAGTTCAGTCCCTGGCTGCCATCTGACCAAATCTTCAGTTTCAAAAATAACCACTGAATTTTTTCTGCAGTTAACTTTATGGGCAGTGACTGGTTTGCCCAAAAGACCTTCCAAATCAGCGGCAATTGAATGATATTCCGGCAAAAGAACCTGGGCCATGGATGAAATATATGGGACATCCTTGACAGCAGTGACTATACCAGAATCATCGCGGTGAACAGAAAACAAATATCGGTGCGGAAAAATCTTAAAAACTCGATCATCAGCCTGATAAACGCGGGCCTCTAAAAAAGGTTCTGTCTCAACAAATCTGACTGGTTTTCCGAGACTAAGGTGCTGGAATTCTCCAGCCTGGTCATTGTTTTGCATTTTAACTTAAAATGAAAACCAATATATAAATCTTTCTATATTTGTAACTGATAAGTGGTTAATATGTTCGGGTGGCTGACAAATCATCGCCCTCTTCAGGCAGCTTGGTCATGCCTTCTGGCTGGATAAGTTCAACTGCCAGACCAAGATATCTCTGAAATTCCTTGAAATCAAGGCTTGCCTTGATGTCTACATGAGAAAAAGCGCTGTTGGCGCATTTGACTGCCTCGCCGTAAGCAGCCAAAAGAAGGATATAGGCCCGGTCATTGCCCTGGTAATTATGGAGGTCTGTCTGGGCTTCGGCCAGGATTTCCAGGGCGGATTTTTTATTGCCGGTGGCTATCCTGTTTCTGGCGCTGACAATTTTATTGAGAATTTCTTCACACTGCTGCCGGTTAGTCTCCATAAAATAAACAATAGCAAAACTATTATTTATATTTAACTTAACCTAAGCAACTTTCTTTTTCTTCAGCAAAGCAATGGCTGCTTCAATTTCCAGAATGATTTTTTTATAAATCGGCTCAACAAAAAACTCCACTTCTTCATCAGTCGGCCTTTCTAGTCTGTAGGAATTTACTATTTTAGTCAATAACTCTGTCAAGGCATTCCTGATCAGAATTTTCTGGCCCAAAACCGCTTCAAGAGTAGTTTTGTCTCTCTTTGTCTTTAAGGCTGCCTGGACATCCTTGACAATCATATTTTTTATTTTTCTCTCTAATTTTAAAGCGCTGAAAGGCTTGATATCAGCCAGAATTTCATTTAATTCGTTAACATGAGTTTTGAGAAAACTGGTAACAGCTGTGACAATGTTTTTTTCAAAAGCCACTTCTGCAACTTTCATTTTGGCTTTGGCAGTCCTGCCTTCTCTTGAAGTCTCTAATCTCCACGGAACATTGGGAAAAAGAATTATGTGAACAAATTTAGCCCATTTTTCTCCGTCTTCCATCCCCAATAAAGTTTCAATAATCTGATTTTTAAATGTCTCGTAATAAAGAGCCAGAACATCCCGGTATTCTTTCCCTGCATCTCTGCCTTTCTCTTTAATGTAGGCTGCATATTCCTCCACTACACCGACAAAAAACTTAACATCCCAGTCCTGGGCGCCAGCATCATGGACTTTTCCTTTAATAATTTCAACATTTTTTCTTAAGCTCATAATTCAAGAAATATTTATCTCCTTTTTATATTTAACTTAAAAAAAACGCCAGCAGCAGGAATTTCCATAACAGGATTTCTCCAGTTATTTTTGAACCTGCAATCCCAGAGGGATCCGCTTTCGAGGCAGACGCAATACCGGATTATGCGATGCTGGCATTAGTCCAAAAAAACCCAAACTCTTATATAATATTAACTCAAAACCAATTAAAAATACACGGAGATGATACTATGCCAGTCAAGAAAGGAGACAAGGTCAAAGTTGAATATGAAGGCAAGTTAGATGATGGTACTGTTTTTGATTCCTCAGAAAAGCACAACAAGCCTTTAGAGTTTGAAGCAGGCTCAGGAAAAGTCATCAAAGGTTTTGATGAAGCTGTTATTGGTATGGAAAAAGGCCAGGAAAAAGAAATCAAGATCCCGGCTGAAGAAGCTTACGGCCAGCCCAATCCCCAGTTAATCAAAAAATTTCCAAGGGACAAGCTGCCCAAAGAACCCGAGCCAAAACCAGGCATGATGCTCGCAGTCGGCACACCTGATGGCCAGCAATTACCAGCCATGATAAAAGAAGTCAATGAAAATGAAGTTACTATTGACTTGAATCATCCGTTGGCAGGAAAAAATCTCAATTTCAAAGTCAAAGTTGTAGAAATAAATTAAATGTAGTGATAAAATATGGATATGCCCGTTATGCAGTTAAGGCAGTATGCTGATTCTTATTTAGAAAGCGAAATTTACAATCCAGAATCCTGGGATGCTGTCAGAAGAGCTTTTGGCCAGCCTGAAAGCAAACCAAAACCAATAACCAGAACACAACCAGAGCCTTTGGAAAAAAGATTAGGAGAACCAATTCATTCTTATGAAGATAGGAACCGGGTGAGTGTAGATTATTTTACTCAGGAATTGATGAAAAAAGCCGGC
>JAHWGZ010000057.1 GCA_019323755.1 Candidatus Woesearchaeota archaeon | reverse complement strand
GAAAAAAATAAACGGCTTGCAGTACCATTTAATGAAGGGAAAGCTTCAAATTCTTTTTCTTTTCTTTGACTACCAAGAATTTCTTCTAAATTGATAGGGCAATATCCCATTAAATAAGGGTCTACATAATAACGTTCGCCATTAATCTTTAACAATAGAGGACAGTGTCTACCAAACACCAAATCCCTTAAAATCACAGATTCAGTAAAATCTGCTTCTTTCAATTTTTCTCTTAAAATTAAAGATTGGCCTATGCAATTAATTCCAAATCTGGCTGGATATTCTTTTCCTGCTATGACATACATCGAAGTCGCTGAATTATAAGGTACATCTCTTAGGATTTTTTCAAATATTTGATTGGCAACTTCTAAGTCTCTATCCATTTTCTAAAACTTCCTCAACCCTAACTGCCCCTTCCTCCGTCCAGAAGGAACTTCAACAATATTCTCACCCATTTGTTTCTTAATACTTACAGCCACTGATTTACCCAATATCTGCGACAAAGTCATTAAATCAATTTTCTTAACACCACCCAAATCCCGAACACCATTTCTAAACAATTTCCGAGCACGAACCCGACCCACCCCTTTCAACTTAAGTAAATGTAATAATTCTTCCGTGACACCATTCGTCAACCGAATTCGGAATTTCAAAATTTCTTTCAACACTTCGCGAAACTGCAACATCCGTGTTAATTCCTCAGCAGCATACAACAACCAGTCACCTAATTCCAATTTGGCCCGAATCTCTCCTGGACGGACACCATATTTTTCCAGTAACCAGTCTTCAGTTTTCTCCTCAATCCATTCTTCTAAAAACAAACCAGTTTTAATTGAATTTACAAATTCATCATAAGCCGGGTCATAAACCACTGGTTCATTTTCCAATAACTCTTCATAATGCTCAGCCAACTTTTCCTGTATTTCTTCCTGCTCTTTAACCTTAACCCGGAGCAAAGGCCTCATTTCCAAAGTATGGGAAATCATTTGCAATAAAGAAAAAGCACCAAATCTTCGGCTTGCTGCTCTCTTCACACATTTAATCAAATGATGAGCTGTATAAGGGTCAATATACAATTCAGCCACTCTACGACCAAGAGGAGTTGCCTCAATCACTTCACTATCCAAATTACTGGCCAAAGTAAAGCCTCTTTTCTTGTCAGAAATCTTTACAAATTCATATTCCTCAAGAAAATCCAGCATCTTCATTAAAATCATTTCTAGTTTAAACAAATCCTCATACTGGTGTGCCCAGAAAGTCTTGGAAAAAAATTCAATGATTTGCTCCTTGTTTCGAATAAAACCAGTTGCAATCAACGACAACAAATAAGTTCGTAAAACCGGCTCCACAGCCAGTTTTGAATAAATATCTTCAGCTTCACCTAAGATATATCTCTCATGAATCTCGTCTTTGCTGGCTTCTGTTTTAGCCACAGCAATTGCTTCGCCGTAATTGTCATGGAATTTAGGTCTGCCAGCCCGGCCCCACATTTGATAAACTTCTAAAACCGGCAGCCAGTCCATGCCCCAGCGCCCGCTAAAACGTCTCAAGCTCTTGTTAATCACTCTAAAGGCCGGCAAATCCAGGCCATAAGCCAAAGTTGGTGTGGCGCAGATAATCTTAATCTCTCCCCTTCGAAAAGCGTCCTCAATCAATTCTCTCTGCTTTGAAACCAAACCAGCATGATGAAAAGCAATTCCTTTGGCAACGCAAAAAGCCAGGCGTTTGCACTGCTTAGTTGGAGATGATAAAGATTTCAAAACTTCTTCAGAAAGTCCTGCTAAACTCACTCCTTCTATTTTCTTGGCAATTTCCTCAGCTGCCTTTTCAGCGCTTAATTTGCTCTCAGCAAAAACCAAGGCCTGCTTACCCAGACCAACTGTATCCAAAGCCAAATTAACTGTTTCACTGTTGGTTATCTGCTTTATCTTCATAATTAAACCTTAAAAAAGAGAACTTATAAAATTTATGTAAAGTTGTCCAGTGTTAAACCACATAAGTTGTAAAAGTTGGCTGCACAGTTGGAGCAGTTGGCTGTTGCACAACTTCTTGTACTGGTTTCTGCCCCACCACAACTTTCCATTCTTTTTCAATAAAATCCCGGCCGTCACTTATCACCAAACTAATCTTTTTCTCGCCAGACGAAGTAAATCTTCTGCTAATTGCATTGGCATTCTTGACTTCTCCCTGCATAAAACCAAAATCCCAGGTATATTCCAGTTCGTCGCCGTCTAAATCAATTGCATCAACCTCAAACAGCACTGGCTCACCCACATAAACCTGCAATGTATCAGGTGTGGCATTGATAATTTCTGGCGGCTGGTTCCAATTGCGAACTGCAATGTCAACTAATTTGCTGATAATAAAATCACCATCTGAAACCACAAAATTAACACCCAAATATTGTTTTTCCTGGCTTAGTCTTCTGTTCAGCCATTTGTAATTAGAAAGCCAGTCATGGAACCATCCTTTTCTTCCTTCTACTGTATCATAATCTGGTTTCCAGCTGAACCACTGGTCTTGGAAAGAACTGTCTTCTGGTGCTCCTTCAACCCACAAATCCAGTTCATCATTATCAGGGTCCTCTGCCTCAACCTTAATCCAGACTTCCTCGCCCTCATTAGCATGTCTGTCCTTAATCTCTTCTAAAACAGGCTGTCGGTTCAAATTATTTACAATCAGTTTGATTGTTTTTTCAACACTTGTTTTCCCGTCAGTTGCCCCTACAATTGCATTATATTCTCCTTCACTATCAAAATCAGGCTGCCACATTCCTTTTGAATCCAAGGGTTCAGTAAAATAAAATTTGACAATGTCACCATCTGGGTCAGCTGCCTGTGGCTTGATTCTTATTTTGTCTGTTTCATTGATTACTACTTCTTCTGCCACCCAAAGTTCTGGCAGTCTATTGATATCATTAACTCTCACCATTACAGTTTGATTAGTGCACAATTCCCGGCCGCAGGCCACCAAATCAACTGCAAAATCTTTTTTCTGCCACAAATATCTATCAAGCCTTAGTCTGCCCAACAATCTGGCTGGAAAATTATTTGGTTTGGCTACAAAATCATAGTCTGGCTGCCAGACAATTTCATTCTCCTCTAGAGCTGCTCCTTCTGGAAAACCATAAGCCAGGTAATAAATATCATCGCCGTCAGGGTCTTCTGCTTCAAGACTGATGTGCAGTTCTTCATTTTCATTGACCTCTAAAAGATCTATTTCTTCAAATTCAGGCGCTCTGTCAACATTTCTAACAACAACATTCAAAACACCCTTGTCAGTCAATTCACCATCAGAAACTTCAATCTCTATCTCATATTCCCCAGCATCTTCATAATCAGTCTGCCACTCCATTTCATCACCGATTGGCTCATCAATTGAATAAATCAAAGCATCGCCGTCTTCATCAGTTAAAATCAAATCAAGAATCAATTTTTGGCCTTCATCAATTACCACATCATCAAATTCAGGCAATTTTGGCGGCCGGTTGACGTTTTCAACCTCAATCTGCCAGTTTTTGACTACTTCATCAATCCCGTCAGAAACCACTAATTTTAAATCATAAGTTCCTGCACCATCATAATCAGTTGTAAAGGAATAAAAGCTCTCCCAGGAGATAATTTCATCATTTAAATTCCATAAATAAAACAAATCATCGTTGTCTTCGTCAGTTGCCTCAGCAGAAAAATAAAAACCCTCATTTTCTTTAATTTGTATTGATTCTTTTTCAGGCTGAACTGCTATTTTTGGCAGCCTGTTTTTGTCATTGACTATTATCTTCACAACCCGGGTTGATTCAAATTCATCATCAGAAGCCCTGATTGTCACAGTGTACTCACCAGCATCATCATAACCTGTCTGCCACTCGCCTTCTTCATTAAAAGGATCAGAAAAACCCACCTTTATTTCATCACCATTAGGGTCAGTGATTTTTGGTTTTAACTTGACTTTTTCTGTCTCCAAAATTTCAATTTGGCTCTTAATATCAATCTCTGGTGCGCGGTTTTTTCTCTTGACAATAATCAAGATTTCCTCTTCTGTTAAACTTTTGCCGTCAGTTACTGTCACCATGGTTGTATAATTGCCTGCATCACCATAATCTGTCCGCCATTCTCCGTTTTCATCCAAAGGAGCAGAATAAACCACTACTGTCTCATCATTGTCTGGATCAAAAGTATCGACGTTTACTTTAACTAATTCTGTTTCTTCTACAATTAAAGTGGGGATAGAAAAAGAAATAGTTGACAGAATAATGATTATTAAAAAACCAATTAAAAAAAAATTCAATCCTTTTCTCATTTTAAAAAAAGGAAAAAAAATAATTTAGCCAAGTCTGACTCCAATGATTTGTGGAGGGACATTGACATCTTCTACTGTCAAGTCAACAGTAAAGGTGACTTTATCTTTGCCGTCATCAGCAGTAATTGTCACTACATATTCTCCGTGGTCAGTATAACTGGTTTCCCAGACACCGTCATCTCCAACTGGTTCTGAAATAGTCACAGTTACTTGATCGCCGTCTAAATCAGTCACTGTTGGTTTGATTGTAACCTTTTCTCCTTCTTTGACAGTCATTGAGCTTTTGACACCCTCAATCTTTGGCGGAACATTGACATCTGTTACTGTTAATTTGATTGTAAACTCAACATCCATTTCTCCGTCAGATGCTTTGACAGCCAGGTCATAAGTTCCAGCGCTGGTGTGGTCAGTTTCCCAGATGCCTAATTCATCAAATGGGCTTGGGAAGGTTATTTCCACTTCATCCTTGTTTGGATCGCTGACTTTCGGAGTTAAAACAATAATGTCGCCTTCTTTGGCTTTCATAATACTTTCCAGATTTGTAATAACTGGAGGTACATTTTTCTTTTTAACTACCAAAAGAATCTGTTTTGTTGAGGTCACCATACCATCATCAGCAGTAATAGTGATGACATATTCACCAGCATCACCATAATTAGTCTGCCATCTGCCTTCTTCATTCAAAGGCTTGGAAAAAGTATAGGTCACTTTGTCTTGATCTAAATCTTGAACTTCAATTTCCAGGTTGACTAGATCAGTCTCTTGAACCTCTAATTTCTCTAGGTTTGAAGTATCAACTGCCTCTTCAAGCTCTTCTTCTATCTCTTCTGTTTCTTCTTCATCAATTTCTTCAACTACTTCTTCCTCAAGTTCTTCATTTAATTCTTCGACTTCTTCAACTGCTTCGTCTTCTTCTAGAGATTTCAGTTGTTTTTCAATCTCCTGGATTTCTTTGATTAATTCATTTTCTTCATTGGCAGTGTCTTCTGTCGGAACCTTAAAATAATTCCCAGAAACACAGCCTACAATAAACATTAAACAAACTAGAACTAACAACACACTGTATTTTTTCATTTATTGCACCCCCACTTACTATTCTTTAATAGCAATTATTATTTAGTATTCCAAAATAATTACCCATATTTAAAGATTTTGTAAGTATAGAATATGAATGGGCCCGCCGAGATTTGAACTCGGGACCACCCGATTTCTGACATGATGAATAGCTATCAGTCGGGCACTCCACCAGGCTAAGCTACGGGCCCAGGCGCCCTCGGGCAGATTCGAACTGCCGACCTCGCGGTTTCAGCAACAGCTTAACAGCCGCGCGCTCCAACCACTAAGCTACGAGGGCATATTCAAGCCAAAATCAGCTTATTATATAAATATTTTTGTCTCCAGTCTCCTTCCCCCATTAATTGATTAACAGATAATCTATTTTTTATACTTTTTGTTAATATATTAATTTAATAAAAACAATCTTTAAAAACTCCAAAATAATTCTAAAGAATATGAAAAAAGAGGGGCCTAAAATTATCCAGCCTTCTGAAATCTTTATTAAAAACATTACTCAGACCGACAAAATCAGACAAAGAGAAACACTCAGAAAAGAGTTTTTGCAGCAGCAAAAAGAAAAATATAAAAACAAAGAAGTCAACCATGACTCAAAAGACCATAAAAAAAAGATTATTTCCCAATTAAAAGAGGTGTTTGCTGGTGAAGAATAAAACTTTTGGTATTATTTCTATTAAAGGAGGGGTTGGCAAAACCACTGTTTCTGCTAATTTAGGCATTGCCCTTTCCCAATTTGGCAAAAAAGTTCTTTTGGTTGATGCTGATTTTTCTTCTCCTAGTTTAGGCATTCATTTTGGTCTGCTTAAACCGATTAAGACTCTTCATCAGGTTTTCAAGGACAAGATTACTGTTCATGAAGCCATTCATGAATATGCAGAAAATCTTGATCTTTTACCCTCATCATTGATTGCTAATAAACCCAATCCTTATTTGTTAAAAGAAAAATTAGCCCCCTTAAAGGAAATCTATGATTTTATTATTATTGACTCCTCACCAACATTAAATGATGAAATGCTGGCTACTATTGTTGCTTCAGATGAAATTTTTGTAGTTACTTCACCAGATTATCCTACTCTCAGTGCCACTTTGCATGCAGTTAAAACAG
>JAHWGZ010000056.1 GCA_019323755.1 Candidatus Woesearchaeota archaeon | reverse complement strand
CAGACATTGTCGGAGAAAACGGATACATCTTTGCTCTAGACCTTGCCCCAAGAACCACCCGCGATTTAGTTTTCCTTTGCGAAAAAAGAAAAAATATTATTCCTATCATGGCTGATGCCAATCAATTGGATTTATTCACTGACAAAGTCACCCAAGTTGACATTGTCTACCAGGATATTGCCCAGAGAAATCAGGCTGAAATCTTCCTCAAAAACATCAACCGCTTCTTAAAATCCAATGGTTACGGTCTTTTAGCTGTCAAGGCTAAATCAATTGACATCAAGAAAAAACCCAAGGTAATTTTCAATGAAGTTAGGCAATTCCTGGAACAGCATCTCACTATTATTGATTTCCGCACTTTAGAGCCTTTTGAAAAAGACCATGCTTTTATTATAGTTAAAAAGAAATAAAAATTATTTTACTGAGATTATCTGCACTGGACAGACTTCTACTGCTTCTTTACCGCACTTCACATCTTTTAATTCCAGTTCTTCGACATCTCCTTTTTTCTTGCTGCCTTTCAAATGAGCATGACCATCATCAGCCATTTCAAATAAATCACTGCAAGTTGCTGCACAAGCCCCGCAGCCAATACATTCATTTCTTTTTAGTGTTATTTTTGCCATTATTCTTACCTCCTGCAAGATATCTCGCTGCTTTGATCAATGCAGTCGCTCCTTGACCGCCCGATATTACATACTGATACTCATGAATATTAGTGCAATCACCAGCAGCATAAATACCTGGTACTGAAGTGTCACACTGTACACTTACTTTGATATGGTTGTGTTCATCCAAATCAACTAAACCTTTAATCATTTCAGTATTTGGCACTCGGCCGATTTCAACAAAAATACCCTTAACTTTTAACAATTTCTTCTTGCCTTCCTGCACATACTTCAAACCTGTCACCATTTTATCCCCAATAATTTCTTTTGTTTCAGCATTTAAAATAATTTCAACTTTGGGATTGCCTCGAATATTTTCAAGCAGGTATTTTTGGGCCAGCAATTTTGGCCCTCTTTCTAAAATATAAATCTTTTTGGCAATATTCAAGAGAAAATCAACTGCTTCCAGACCAGCGTCACCGCCGCCAATCACTGCCACTTCCATATTCTTAAAAACCGGCCCGTCGCAGATTGCGCAGTAAGAAACTCCTTTTTTGCTTAATTGGACTTCTCCCGGCACATTTAGTCTTCTTGGCCTGGCTCCTGTGCACAAAATTACAGTTCTAGTTTCATATTTGTTTTTGTCAGTCACTAATTCAAAATTTTGGCCCTTTTTCTTAATTCCCTTCACCAGCTCCTGTGTCATCTTAATTTTATTGTAATCTAGTTGTTTCTTCAACACTTTCATAAAATCACTCGCAGTGGTCTTGACAATTCCAGGATAATTTTCTACATCGCCGGCAATATTCATCTGCCCGCCAAAATTATTAGAAATAAACAAATAATTCATTCTTTTCCGGGAAGCATAGATTGCTGCTGTCACGCCGGCAATCCCGGCCCCGACAATAACTGTCTCGTAGATCATAATCCCAAAGCTGTTTTTAATTTGCCCTGGTCAAAACCAACAATTATTGTTTCTTTGCCGTCTTTTTCCACTACAATCACGGGCACACCCATTTGGCCGCTCTTTTCAATCATTTCTTCTCTGCCCTTTTCATCTTCAGCCACATCAACTTCTGTAAACTTGACCTTGTTGGATTTTAACCATTCTTTTGCTTTCACACACCATGGACATGCTGGTGTTGAATAAACCTTGACTTTTGCTGCCATTTTTATTCCTCCGTTTTTTACTTAAAAAGTATTAAACCTTTTAAATCTTTTTTATAATTTATGAATAATACCACCACTGCCACCACCACCATTATCACACTCAGCCACTGCCCCATGCTCAATCCTAAAAACTTGGCCTCTTCTCTGACAATATCAACCAAAATCCTGCCCAGCCCTTCAAACAAAACCAATAGCCAAAAGATAAACCCTGGCTTTCTGTCTTTTCTATAAATCAGCGCCAAAACACCGCCCACCAGCCATCGCTGCAAAGCTGCATAAATCTGGTACGGGTGCCTGCAAATCTCATCAACCTTTCTGAAAACAACACACCACGGCAAATTATTTGGTGTTCCCCAAAATTCACTGTTAGTAAAATTAGCCAGCCGGCCAATGCCCGCTACAATTATTCCAGGTATTGCTACCATGTCTGCCAGTTTCCAAAAATTGATTTTCTTTTTTTTGGCATAAAAATAACCAGCTACCATTAAACCGACTAAACCGCCGTGAAAACTCATGCCCCCTTTCCAAATCTTGACAATTTCAAGAGGATTTCTTAAAAAATACCCTGGTGCAAAAAACACCACTTCAAAAACACGCGCTCCCACTACTAACCCAACCATTAACCAGAACACCAAGTCCCAGACTTCATCTTTGGTTAAATCAATCCTGCCTTTTTTCTGGTAATACAACAAAACCAGCAAACCTACAACTGCTCCTAAAACATAAACTAAACCATAGTATCTAATCTCCAGAAATCCCAATTTCAAAAGCGTTGGATTGATATTATTGACAAACACCATCTTACCCCATCAAATGTGATTTATATTTCTTAATTTTATATCCTTTTAGTCTTTTTATTTTAATCTTTGCCTTTTTAATTTTTTTCATTAGGTTCTTTTCAACTTTTTGGTCATAACCAAAACAAATCACTGCCGGTTTCTCATTCTTGATCACCTTGAACATATCAGAAACAAAACCCAAAACTGCTTTATCCACTATTTGTAATTTTTTCACTCTTTTTAATCTTATTTTTTCCCCATATTTTGGTTTTTTCCCTTTTATTTTTTCACTGGTCTTATCTCTAGCCACCACTACAATCAGATAATCACCCAACTTCTTCGCCTGCTTAAAATAACTCAAATGACCGGGGTGCAGCACATCAAAAGTCCCAAAAACCATGGCTTTCTTCATTAGACAAAGTTTATTTACTTTCTTTATATATTTATTTATCACAACTTTTAAAAACCAACACTTTCTCCAACTTAACAATGATCAACAATCTTCAGTGGAAAATAGGTGGTGAAGCTGGCTATGGCATTATGTCAGCTGGTGAAATCTTTGGCAAAGCCTGCTCCAAAGCTGGCCTTTATGCCTTTGCCCCCAATGATTCCCCTTCTTTGAGTCGCGGCGGCAGCAATACCTTCACAATTCGAATTCATGAAAAACCAATTGCTGCTTACCTCTCCAAATCAAATCTCCTTGTTGCATTAAACCAGGAAACTGTTCAGCTTTACAAAAAAGAACTCACAGAAAAATCAGGCATTATTTATGATGAAAGCATTCAATTAAACCAAGACGACTTCAAAAACACAAATCTTTTTCCAGTACCTCTCAATAAATTTGCTCAGGAATATGGTGAAGCTGCTGTTATGCGCAACACCGTAGCTTTAGGCGCTTCTTTTGGCCTCCTTAAATTAGATTTTAAATTTTTAGAGGAAGTTATTAAGGAAATTTTTGCTCAAAAACCGCAAGTCATTGAACCTAATCTTAAAGCTGCTCAGGCTGGCTATGATTTTTTCAAAGAAAAAGAATTTAATTTTAAATTAGAACCCAAAGAATCAAAAAACCATCTTTTCCTCAGCGGCAATCATGCTCTTGCCTTGGGTGCCATTAAAGCCGGACTCAAATTTGCACCAATTTATCCTATCACCCCTATCAACCCTCTTCTTGCTTATCTTGCTCAAAAATCAAAAGATTATAATTTTATTGTTGAAACACCTGAAGATGAAATTTCTGGTATTCTTATGGCTATTGGCGGCTCTCATGCAGGTGTCAGAACCATGGTTGCTACTTCAGGCGCTGGCTTCTCTTTAATGACAGAATCTTTATCTCTCGCTGGTATCACTGAAACACCTTTGGTTATTTTATACGGCCAAAGAGCTGGTCCAGCCACCGGCATGCCTACTAAAACAGAACAATCTGACTTATTATTCATTAATCACGCTGCCCATGGAGAATTTCCCCGGATTATTGTTGCACCTGGTGATATCCAGGAATGTTACCATGAAACTCTCCGCGCCTTTCAATTAGCTGAAAAATATCAGCTGCCTGTTTTTGTTCTTACTGACAAATATCTCAATGAATCTATTCAGACTACTCAATTAAAATCAGATATTCAAACCAAAAAAGAATCTTTTGCTTCAGAACTTTCCCCAGACTTCAAGCGTTATGCTTTCACTTCGACTGGCATTTCACCGCGTTCAATCCCAGGCCAGGAAAACGGTTTATTTGATGCCAACTCAGATGAACATGACGAATATGGTTATTCCTCAGCTGATCCAGACATCAGAGTCAAGATGGTCAAAAAACGTTTCCAGAAATTAGAAACTCTTCAACCAGAACTGCCTCAGCCAGTTTTGTATGGTGACTCCAAAGCCAGAACCACCATTATTAGTTGGGGTTCAACCAAAGGCGCTATCTTAGAAGCCATGGAAAAATTTCAAGGTGTTAATTTCCTGCAGATCCAATATCTTGCTCCCTTCCCAGATATTATCCAGCTTATTCAAAATAAAAAAATTATTGTTATTGAAAATAACAAGACTGGCCAGCTGGCTGAATTAATCAAACAACATGCTTTGATTAAACCGGATTTTAAAATCAATAAATATGATGGCTTTCAATTCACTGCTGATGAAATTGAAGAGGGGCTCAAAAAATGCCTATGACTGACTATTTTACTGATATCAAACCAACCTGGTGTCCAGGTTGTGGTAATTTTGGCATTCGTACAGCTTTAGCCCAGGCTCTCGACGAATTACAGCTCCCTCAACACAAACTTTTAATGTTCACTGATGTTGGCTGCAGCGGTAATCAAAGTTCCTGGTACAAGATGTACACTTTTCATTCATTACACGGCCGTTCTTTGCCGCCAGCAGTCGGTGCTAAGATTGTCAATCCAGAATTAACTGTTCTGGCTCAGTGCGGTGATGGCGGAGCCTATGGCGAAGGCACTAATCATTTGATTCACGCTGCCAGAAAAAATATTAATCTTACCTACCTAGTCCACAATAATCAGCTTTATTCCTTGACTACTGGCCAGGCCACTCCCACTTCAGAAGAAAAATTAAAAACAAAATCCACCCCATATGGTGTTGTTGCCCACCCACTCAATCCTTTAACTTTAGCCATTGCTTCTGGCGCTACTTTTGTTGCCCGCGGTTTTTGTGGTGATATTCCTCACCTCAAAGAACTTATCAAAGCCGCTATCCAGCACCAGGGTTTTGCTTTTATTGATATTCTTCAAAATTGCATCACTTTCAATAAAATCAATACCAATTCCTGGTTTAGAGAACGCGTTTACAAATTGGAAAATCACGATACTTCAAATAAAATTGAAGCCCTTAAAAAATCTCTTGAGTGGGACTTCCACCACGACAGCAAAATTGCTCTTGGTATTTTCTATCAGGAACAAAGACACATGATTGGCTCAGAAAAAGATTTAACCAAAGAAAACATTGAAAATATTGATATATCTAAAATAATAGATGAGTTTATTTAAAAATTGAAATTATTCTCTTGAAAAAAATTTTTTTTTCTACTTGCTTTT
>JAHWGZ010000055.1 GCA_019323755.1 Candidatus Woesearchaeota archaeon | reverse complement strand
TTTTTATTTTAATCTTTTTTTCTGTAGGGATAACAACGTCAAAAATTTTATCTTCCATGTCCATTGTTTCAATTCTTTGTTTTAAATTATCAGCCACACTTTCCTCATAACCTGAATAAGTGTGAATCACATACCATCTTTTACCTCTTGATATTTGTTTTGCCATAGGTTTTTATGGTTAATTTGACCCCTTTGGGGTTTTGTTTTTATTTAATAATTTGCTCAACACCTAAAGAAAAGAAAAAATCAATAATGCCAATAAAAGCAGCAATTGCCAGACTAATACCAATAACTAAAAGAGTATAATTTGTCGTTTCTTTTTTTGTTGGCCAAGTAACTTTTTTCAATTCAATAATAGAATCTTTAATGTATTGAATTAAACGTTTGACTGGATTTTTCATATTTTAAAATTAATGATTTTTAAAAAGACCCTCTGCGACAGGTCTTAGTTATAATTATATTTTACACTATCTGAAAAAAAAGTCAATATCTTGACAAAATCAAGTTTTTGTATTAAGTTTTAATAACATCTGCCAGGGAGATGTAAAATATCCCAAGGGAGGAAAAAATGAAAAACAAACGAGTTTTGGGGCGCGTAATTTGGTCTTTTATAACCATGATCGTGATAATTTGCCTGACTGGTTGTCCGGCTAAGGATCAGCCCACAGTTGAGCAGATGCCGACTGCGGTTGTTGAACCACCTGCAGAGGTTGTGGAACAAACACCTCCAGCTGTTGAGCAATCTGACTCAGTGGCTGCGACAACGGCTAATTCCTGCCAGCCAGCAGACAATCCGTCGCTGGTGAAGTTCATTGGGTTAATTGATGAAAGAATCAGTGACCGGGAAATATTGGACATTAGTCTTTGCGAAGCTTTTTTTCAGGCACCTTCAAAAGAGATCTTTGGTGAAGAGCATAAAGAGGATTACGAACTGTTTAATGAGCAGTGCTCTTCAGGGATTGATCAGTGGAAACAAGAAGTTGATAAAAATAAGTTTTTGCGGCAGGCCATGCAAAATATTTTGGATGGCTGTCAGCGAGAATATGCAGTTGTAATGGTTTTTGATCCCAAAGGTTCTCTTAGTAAAGAAATGCTCAAATCATTGGTTCAGGAAGTTAATTCTTCCAAGTATTTTGCAGCCAATAAAATTGATTTATACTTTTTTACTAAGGCTGACGAAGTTAGGGCGGCCTATTTTATTTACGACATATTGGTGGCTGAAGGCATTGATGCTCTGGCTTTTGCACAAAAAGCCAATATCAAAATAAGGGGTGAGATTGAAGCAGAAGCAATCGTGGATATTTTTGTTTATGCTGATAAGCCGGAAAATCAGGCCACCCTTGAGAAAAGGTATTTACAAAATCCAAGCCTTTTAGACAAAGAAATAATCCCCAGCGTAAGAATACAAAAACATGGGGAGACCAGTCTTTTTCTTCTGGGCTATAAAGAGCGGAGGGCGTTATCTGCTTTGGATCTATATATCGCAGATCTTTAATGATCATCAACGCAAAAGCGGGCAAATTGTCCGCTTTTTTCTTCCCAACGGGACCCCTTTGGGGTTGACAAAAATATTTTTTTGTGTTAATTTTTTTATAACACCTGCTCGTGGGGTGAAAAACATCCTATAGGAGGGAGAAATGAAAACAGGATTTGTGAAACGAGTAGGTCTGGTAGTCTTGGTAATGGTTGGCTTGCTGTCAATCGTTTCCTGTGCTACGCACAAAACATCCCCGAAAAAGTCCAGAGCCCAGCTACTGGCTGAGGTTGAGCAAGAACTCCAGGACAAGAATCAGCGTTTAGCTGATAAAAAAAGTTCTTGTGAAATTGCTTTCAAAAAGTTTAATAGTCTGGAGTTTCCAGACATGTTTATGCGACCTCATGGGGTATGCGAAGATTGCGAAGAGGCTGATGACGAGTGTCTCATGTGTCAGTATTATCAGTGTTTGCGAGACATCGAAATCATGGAGAAGGAGATCATTGAATTAAGCCTGATTTACGCCAATGCCTGGACAAAGGAATATGCCACAGATCCAAAATATTCCCTGGTCTATTATTGGGATCCTCAGTCGGTTGATTCTCAAGAAAGCCTGGAAAAATTCTTATACGTTTTAACTGATCCTCAGTTTGAAGAGAGAAATCAATTAGCCGTGGTACTGGTTTCCGCGGGAACTTGGGACGAACTGTATCCCAGCTTAATAAATGTTTTTTACAATTTGCGGGCAGAAACACCGGATCTGGCCCAGTTTTTAAAAGAGATTCGTTTTCAGATGACAACCGAACAATGTGGTGTGGCCATGCCGGATAAGGAATTACCTTTGTTGATTGTGTCAAAATGGGGTTCTGAATATCCGACAGCTTGGCATATATCTGCCAAAGAAGTTTTCTGGACAAGGGAAGTGCCAGGCTTTGCCAGGAATTCTATATTGGCATTAATGATGATTACTGAAATTTCTGAAAGAGAAAATCAGGAGTAGTATTTCTTACTCATTAAAGCGGGCAAATTGTCCGCTTTTTGTTTTGGCTTTACACTTGATTTCTAAAATGTTTTAATATTAATATATTTTTATTCTCTTGCAAGCTCTTTTGGAAGCTCTATTTTGGCAAAAGGAGGCGGATTATGAAAACAGAAAAAGCAGAAAGCGGTAACGGAAGCGGCAAATCAAATCAAAACCTGGACAGGCGAACAGTGACGGTGCGGTTGGGCAAGGGCGAAATAG
>JAHWGZ010000054.1 GCA_019323755.1 Candidatus Woesearchaeota archaeon | reverse complement strand
TTTGAGAAGCTGTGATTTACCAGCGCCAGGGTCACCAATCAAAAGAACGTGCATGTCGCCTCTGGTAACCACACCATCCTGGCGTTTTTTACGGACACCACCCACTAACTGTAAAAGAAGAGCTTCTTTGATTTTTTCATGACCATAAATTGAAGGGGCAAGATTGTCAATTAGTTTTTCATAAATCCCAGGGTCTTTGGCCAGGTTTTGAATTTGTTCTATTTCTTCTGGGGAGATTTCAAGACTAGTGAAATCCTCTTCAATGGGTTCTAGCTGGTTGGCCTCAACAATTAAATCAAATTTAGTGCTTTGACCGCCAGTGCGAAGAGTAATTGGAATTTCAGTAACCCAGCCATAAACTCTGACTTTACTGCCAGGATTGCTCTTTTTTTCATTAAGAGGACTAACCAAGTCATTTTTAAGAAAAACATTGATGCGTTTAGGCTGTTCGCCGCCATCTAGTTCTTCTGGTGTTTCTTCAAGGACCATGCCCTGGCCATCAATAAGCTCTTTGCTAAGCTCTTTGAATTTGCCTTTGCGGCCGCAGCTGCAGCGGGATGGTTCACGGAATTTTTTATCAAGCTGAATAACACTAATGACCTGGCCGCAGCTCGGGCATTCAAAACGAACTTCAGTGACTTCAGGGCGGACATCTGATTTTTGACGAACAACACCATTGGTCCAAAGAAATCTTCTGAGATGCTTGCTACGAATGTCACGGATCATGATTCTCTGGTTTTCTGGCAAATTATAAAAACGAAAAAAGAATTTTTTGACTTCACTAGGCAAATCAAACTCTTTGACAGCTAATTCAGCAGCAGCCAGGACTTCATCAGGCTGGTCAAGTAGTTCCTCAGCTAGAGCAGAATCAAAGCGCATCAAGTCAGAAAAATCAACTGGTAAAAAGGTCTGGCCTTTACGAACTGCCTCTAAGAGTGGAGCATAATAGTGCTGCTCAACAAACTCATGAAATTTTTTAATCTGCTCATTAGCGTTCATAAAAATTTACCAAATTTTGAGATTGAAAACCTGGGTTTTCAACTCATTTAACTTTCTTAAGGGTTTCAATCAGTTTATCAAGGGCTTTATAGACCTCGTCTTCTGTTTTAGTGCCGGTGCAAACTATCTTACCATTAGTGAAAAGCAAGAAAGTGGCGCGCGTACCTTTTAGTTTATAGACCAGCCCTGGAAACTGTTCTGGTTCATATTCAGTGTTGGGCAATTTGATGGCCAAGGAATTTAAATTTAGATCCATGCCAATATTACCAGCAGCAACAATGTTCTGAACAGTGACTTTAGGTTTGATTTTAATTTCAATGTTAATCTTTTTGAGACTTTTGATAATTTTTTCAATGCTGCGCTCAACCTCTTCCATGCTTCTGGCACCAGTGCAAACAATTTTACCGGAGCTGAAGATCAAAGCGCTGGTTTTAGGTTCTTTAATTCTGATAACTAATCCTGGAAACTGTTCTGGATTGTATTCGGTGTTGGACAAAGTAGCAGCCATTTTTTCTAAAGGAATATCCTGTTCTAAGCTGGAACTGATAACTATGTTAACCACCTTAATAGAAACTTCTTCTTTTTTAGCTTTAACAGCCACTGGTTTTTTAACTACTTTTTTGGCTTTTTTTGGTTTAGCCTTAACTTTAATTTTTTTCTTTTTAGTTTTTTTTGCCATAAAAATTCCCCCCAAATTGCTTTTAAGCATTTATAAAGGGTTTATAAAGGCAACACATATTTAAATGCTTCTATTTATAAAGGAAAGTAAGGGGGTTTAAATAAATAATTCAATCAGAATGATTATTTTGGAAAAGGTAGGCCCCCATGATTTCTGGTGGAGTTGTCGTCGATAAGTTGCCGGATTTTGTTTCCAAAAGAAAATTTACCGATGATTTCTTTTCAATATGGAAAATAACAAAAGATTTAAAAATTGTTGGGGGTTAATGAAAATAATGGTTTTAATTGCACGATATGGGGAGATTTTTTTGAAAGGAAAAAATCGCCTGGATTTTGAGAAGAAGCTAGTGGGAAATATCAAGAAGATGTTTGATGTTAAAGTGTTGAGGAAAAGAAATCGGCTGCTCGTTGAAGAAGGGGTCGATTTAAGAAGAGTTTTTGGTTTGATTTCCTATTCCCCAGCAGTAGAAGCGGGTTTGGATCTAGAGGAAATCAAGAAAAAAGTTTTGGAATTAAC
>JAHWGZ010000008.1 GCA_019323755.1 Candidatus Woesearchaeota archaeon | reverse complement strand
CAATAATAATTTCAGGAGCACCAGCATTAATATTTTCAAACAACCTTTGGTTGATACGGACAACATCACCAAGCTTGTGAGTTAAATCATCTTCTGAGCGCTCGCCGCTCTCTAAAGTAATTGAAGGCCTGATCGTGACCGGAGGAATAGGCAGGACAGTAAGAATCATCCATTCTGGCCTGGCGAATTTAGGGTTCATGCCAAATAAAACCAAATCATCATCTGGAACCCTTTCTAATCTTGAACGAACTTCGATTGGACTGATTTTGGTTTCTTCATCATAAAAAGTGGTTGGTTTTTCCAAAGTAATTTTTGACTGCTTTTTTTTGCAGTGCGGGCATTTCATTCTGGTCTTGAGTTTTTTGATAATCTCTCTAATTCTGGTCCGGCGTCCGGCCAAGCCCTCTTCAGCACTGGTTTTTTCAAGAAGAGCCTTGTAACGATTGATATTTTTTTCTGGAATCAAGACCCGGCCGCAGTGCTTGCAGGTTGACCTCAGCAGATCAAGAACAATTTTGATAAATTTGTAATGAACAATTGGCCTAGCCAGTTCAATATAACCAAAGTGGCCGGCGCATTCTTTTAATTTACCGCCGCAGGTTTTACATCTCAGGCCCGGGTCAATAACACCCAGACGGACGTCCATTAAACCGCCGTCAACTGGATAGCCTTCTTTGTCATATAATTCCGGTGTGACAATACGGACAGCAGCCATTTTCTGGATTTGTTTTGGACTAAAGACTCCAAAAACCAGGCTGTTGACTTTTTTATAAACATATTCTCCTTCCATTTTTAGTACTTGCTCTTAAGTTTTAATTGAGGATAAATGCAAAGGCTCTTGAATTCATCCATTAATAGTTTGAAAGCATAAGATATTTCGACATTGTTGATTTCAGTATCTTCGCCGCACAACAGGCAGTAACTTTTGTTTTTGAATTCATCTTTAACAGCAATAAGGCCGCAGTGCTCACAGACCGGAACAACGGTTCTATCAGCATCAAATCTTTCTTTTAACAATAAGGAAGCACCATGGGCAACAAAAGTATCTTTTTCCATCTCACCTAAACGCAAACCGCCTTCTTTAGCACGGCCTTCTGTTGGCTGCCGGGTCAATAATTGGATTGGGCCGCGCGCACGAGAGTGAATTTTGTTAGCAACCATGTGTTTTAATTTGAGATAATACATATTACCAATAAAAATACGGGCTTTCATTCTTTTTCCAGTCTGACCATCATAAATAATTTCAGTGCCGTCTTCTCTGAAGCCCAGATTAAGGAGCTCTTTTCTTAATTTTTCTTCTGATTCAGCTTCAAAGATAGTGCCATCAATATAACGTCCGGCCAAGGCGCCAACTTTGCCGCCAATTAATTCAATTAAATGGCCTACAGTCATACGTGAAGGAATACCATGAGGAGAAAAAATTAAATCAGGAACAACACCAGAAGCAGAAAAAGGCAGATCTGACTGGGGAACAATCAAGCCAACAATGCCTTTCTGGCCGTGGCGAGAGGTAAATTTATCACCAATCTCTGGAATTCTCTGGTCTCTCATTTTAACCTGGACCAATTTGTTGCCTTCTTCGTTTTCAGTGATCAGAACAAAGTCAACAATGCCTTCTTCGCCGTGCTTTAAGGCAACTGAACTTTCTCTTCGAGTAGCAGCAGCTAGATTATATTCATCAAGAGAACTTAAGAAACGGGGCGGAGATGTTTTACCAATAACAACATCGCCTTCGCTAACTTTAGATTCTGGAGTGATAATGCCGTCTTCTTCGAGATGGCGGTAATCATGTTCGCTTTTATATCCTTTAACATCTTTGTCAGGAACACTGACCTGGTCGACCAAGCCGCCGCTATATCTTAATTCTTCAGCAATACTGGGGCGGTAATAAGTGCTTCTGGCCAGGCCTCTTTCAATAGAGGATTTGTTGAGAATGATAGCATCATCCATATTATAGCCTTCATAACTCATAACAGCAACAACCATGTTCTGTCCAGACGGATGCTTGTCATAACCAGAAATATTGGTCATAGCAGTCTGGACAATGGGCATTTGAGGGTTATGGAGCATGTTGACATCCATATCCATCCTAATAAGGAAATTAGCAATATAAAAACCAAGAGCCTGTTTCTGATTCTTACTGCCCATGCTCAATCTGGCACCTGGTGAATAATTACCAAAAGGCACTAAAGAAGTGGCCAAACCAGTCAGAGCAAAAGTAGTAATTTCAAGATGAGTGTGTTCAGGAGTTAGTTGTTCTTCAGTATAGGCAACCAGGGCGTTTTCTTCTTCATTGGCATCAAGATATTCAATAATGCCCTGTTCAATTAAATCATTCCAACCTAATTCCCCTTTTTCCAACTGTTTAAGATGTTTTTCATTGAGCAGAGGTTCGCCTTCTTTGACAACAATTAGAGGGCGGCGGGAACGGCCCCTCATACATTCAATCTTAACTTCGTCGCTTTGAGTATCATAATAAATATTAACATTGCTGGGCAGACTGTTTTTTCTTCTTTCATCTATAACTAACTGAGCAAAATTACTGCCGTTTTCAACAGTTCCAATAAATTTGTTGTTTAGGTATACATCACTCATTTGACAGTCTCCAATCCAAGTTTTTTAATCACATCTAAAATTTCTTTTTCATTTGAATCATGGGAAATAGTGCATAAAAGTGAAAGGTTTTTTCTAAGGCCAATGTTGGTACCTTCTGGAGTCTCAACCGGGCACAAACGGCCAAGATGAGTGCTGTGCAAAGCGCGAGCTTCAAAATTTTCCTGTGAAGCTGAAAGCGGTGAGACAACTCTCTGCAAGTGTGACATGCTTTCAAGGAAATTTAACCTCTGCATTCTTTGTGAAATACCTTTTCTTCCACCAACCCAAGCCCCGGTAGCCATAGCAGAATAAATTCTTGAAGTCAATAATTTTTCCCGGATAATAACTTTGATAGAAGGGAATTTTCCCCTTTTGATAATTCTTTGGAAATTGTAAAGCAAATCACCAACCAACACTTTGAAATTGACACGGAAAAGATCCATAAGCAGGTCTCCAGATAATTTCAAGCGCTTGTTCATGTAATGGTCTTTATCATCAAGACCCCGTTTGTTATTAGAAGCATCAATATATCTCTTGAGAATCTTGCAAAGATTATAGGCTTTGTAAAGCTGGTCTTCTTCTGAAGTGCCTAAATTTGGCAGGAGATATTTATTGAGAATTTCCTTCATCTTGTCGATCCTGATGTCTTTGGCCTGAGTCAGACCAATTTTCTTGGCAACCCAGTCCTGAGCATCATCCTGTGTCTTGATATCAACAAATTCATAAAGATTGACCAGGGCTTCGTCATACTGTTCTTTTTCAGAGACAGCTTTAACAATATCTTCGTCTTTGATAAGACCGAGAGCTTTAACAACAACAATCAAAGGAACTTTTTTGACCCGGGTAAAGGTCAAATAAAACAAGCCGTCTTTTTTCTTTTCAAGAGTATGAGGAATTTTATAAGAACCATGTTCAGAGAAGATTTTGCCGACAAAATCACTGCCGTCTTTTTCAATAGTCAAATTATTTGGAGCAAGATCTTCAACATTAATCAAAACTTTTTCTGTGCCGTTAATAATAAAATAACCCCCTGGGTCGTCAGGGTCTTCCCCATATTTAATTAAATCTTCCCGGCTAAGGCCGTTGAGATGGCAGTATTTGCTTTTGAGCATGATTGGAATTCGGCCGATTTGAGCAACAAAACTTTCCCTCTGGACATCATTGACATGAGCAGAAACTTCGACCATAATCGGAGCAGAATAAGATATTTTTCTAAGGCGCGCTTCAATCGGGAAAATATTTCTTTTGGCGCCGTCAGCTTCAGTGATTTCAGGTTTTTCAACCCAAATCTTGCCAAATTTGATTACAAATTTTTCAATGTTATGCGGAATAATAGTGGGCTCAGCTTCTTTGTTTTCGTCGACAACTTCCTGCATACCCTTTTCAATGAAATTATTAAATGACTTGATGCTGCTCTCTAAGAATTTCTGGCGTTCAAAATATTTTTTGACTAAAATAGACCTATCCACTGATAACCACCCGGTAATAAACAGATTTGCCGCTAGTGCCGCTGGCCCTAACAATTTTAATAATATCGCCCGATATAACTCTGAGATGTCTGATAGCTGGATCATCTTTGAGAATTTTGGGCAGTTCTTTGATAGTAATATTATACTTAGCTAACAATTCTTTTTTCTTTTCTTGAGTCAGCTTAAGATGCTTAGGGACGAGGTTATGTTCTGTGACTTTCATTTTGAGTTATGTTGATTATGAACGGGCCGGAATTGATTCCCACATAAGGGCAGTCTGCCCTTATCAACCCTCCTTGAGATTCGCGTTGCGAATCATGATTATGAGCGGGCCGGACGAGATTCGAACTCGCGACCACCTGATATCTTCTGACTTATTAAAAGTCAGGTGCTCTACCAGGCTGAGCTACCGGCCCAAGACAAAACGCCCTGGCCGGGACATTCGAATTATTTTTGAGCATAATTTGTCGAACCCGGGTCGGAGCCTCGACAGGGCTCCATGATAGGCCACTACACTACCAGGGCTTTTAAATGCCTTTTTTTAGTGGTGTTATATAAATCTATCTAAGACTGATTGGTTTATCGTCGTAGAAAGATTTGTCTCATTGTCCGATTAAGAATTTGCTACCTCTTTATAAAGGTTACGGTGGTTTAAGCTAAATTTTAGAAAAGTTTTATAAGTTTATTAAAATTATCCGTTGTTTATGAATAAAAGAGGAATTGCTCCGTTAATTGCAACCATTTTATTGATTGTTCTAGCAGTGGGTTTGGGTGTGCTGGTGATGAATTTTGGCAGGGCACAGATTGAAGAAACAGCCAGATGCTCGGTCAATATTGGTCTGAAATTTGTGGAATTAAATACTCAAAAACAAGTTTGTCTTGACAAAAACCAAAACCAAATTTATTTTATTGTTGAGAACGGCAACAACATTGAAATCAATTCAATGAACCTTAGAGTAATTGGTTCAGAAGAAATTTTAGTAACTGACATCAACAATAAAATTGAAAAATTAGGCACTTTGATGAAGTACATTGATTATGAGAATGAACGATACGGCAGCATCAAGCAGTTAAAATTAACCCCTAAAGTAAGCCTTTACGGCCAAGAAGAATATTGCGATGAGCAGTCAATCACTGTTGAAAATGTCCGCGAATGCACCACCTAGTTCTATGGAATTAGAAATTTATTTGGATAAGACAGTAGAGCAGAACGCAGAAGTTTACTTTGAAAAAGCCAAGAAGGCCAAGAAGAAATCAGAGGGCGCTTTGAAGGCTTTAGAGGAAACCAAGAAAAAATTAGAGAAGTTGGAAAGTGAGAAGGAGAAGGAACTGGAAAAAATTGAAAAAAAATCTGTTGAGAAAAAACAAAGAAAAAAAGAATGGTATGAAAAATTTCACTGGTTTATTTCTTCTGAAGGATTTCTTTGCATCGGCGGCAGGGATGCAACTTCAAATGAAATTGTAATCAAGAAGCATACTGAGGAAAAGGATTTAGTTCTGCACACTGATATGGCGGGCTCGCCATTTTTTGTGATTAAAGACGGGCAGAAAGCCTCTGAAGAAACCATTAAAGAAGCAGCCCAGGCAACTGCTTCATATAGTAAAGCTTGGAAATTGGGTTTAAGTGTTTTGGATGTTTTTTATGTCAAGCCAGAGCAAGTTTCTAAAAAAGCCAAGTCTGGAGAATTCATGCCCAAGGGGGCTTTTATGGTGTACGGAAAAACTTCATATTTGCGTCCTAATTTAGAGATGGCAATTGGTATTCGCGGCGAGCAGATAATTGGCGGACCTGTTTCAGCTGTTAAGAAAAATGCCGAGAAATTTGTGACGGTGGTGCCAGGGAAACTGAAAAAATCAGATGTTGCTAAAAAAATCAGAAAGAAAATCGGCGGAGATTTGGATGAGATAGAAAGGTTTTTGCCGAGCGGCGGGTGTAATTTAAAATGATTATTTTTTAACAGCTTCCCTTTCAAACATTTCTTTCCAGAAATTGATTTCCCAGCTAAGATTTTCGTATTGTTCAAAGTATTTTTCTTTTAAAGTTGGGTTAAGAGAATTATAAGTTTGGTCTAATTGATTCTGCAGTCTGTCCCAGTTATATTTTTCGCCATGATCACCGGTTCTGTTCAGATTGCGGTTGATGGTGTTGCTTTTAACCAAAAACTCATCTTCGGGCGTTTCTGGGATTGCAATACTGTGTAAATAGTACATATAATTATTTTTTTTGAGGTGATTTATAAAACTTATGCAGTTTTTGAGTAAAGTTTTTATAGGCAGTTAGTTTATTCGTGATTGGGAAAAAAAGATGATTAAGTGGGCCAAAAGACTGATACTATTACCCATTCTCATACTTGCAATCATCGGCTTTGTTTTTATTTTTAATCCTAAGGATATTTCGCCGCTAAGTCTGCCTTGTTTTTCTGATTGTCACAATCAATGCTCTTTACTTCCTTCATTTGGATGTACGGCTGAGTTCGTTCTTGAAGCCCCATGCTTTCAAGACTGCCGAATGAGGAATTTTAAATGTGGGGTTGATCCAGAATTTAAAGAACAGTGCTTGAATTGTTTTTCAGACTGCCAGGTTGAAGAGTTTGAGGATACTAATCAACTAAGGGAATGTTTTTCAAAATGCACACAGCAAAACAGCTAATGAAACGGAAAAAAACATCTCACAAAGGAGAAAATGGTTTTGTTCTAGTCGTTGGAGGGAGCGAGGATTATGCCGGGACATTGGCATTAGTTGGTTTGGCAGCTTTGCGTTCTGGATGTGATTTGGTGACTGTGGCGGCTCCTGAGAAAGTGGCCTGGGCTGTGAATTGCTTGTCAGCTGATTTAGTGACTAAAAAATTGCCCGGGAAATATCTAAGCCCGAGAAATATTCCTGAAGTTTTGAGATTATTAGAGGGGCACGATATTCTGGAATTAGGAAATGGAATTGGCCTGGGCGAGGAAACTAAATGGTTCTGCCAGGAGTTAATGGGCAAGAACAAAGGCAAATTAAAAGTAATTGATGCTGACGGAATCAAACTGTTGGGTTTGCAGGAAATTAACAATGCAATTATTACTCCTCACTCAAAGGAATTGGAATTATTACTGAAAAATTCCAAAATAAAAATTAAAGATTATAAGGATTTGCAAAAGCATGTTAACAATAATGTTTTACTGATTAAGGGGCCGGTGGATTATATTATTTCCAGAGATAAAATCATGAAAGTTAAAGGCGGGAATCCGGGCCTAACAAAAGCTGGAACCGGCGATGTTCTGGCTGGTTTGTGTGCCGGATTTTTATCTCAAAGCGGGAAATTGTTTGAGAGCGCAGTGGCTGCTTCTCAAACCAATAAGAAAATCGGGGATTTGCTGCTTCGGAAAAAAAAAGGTTATACTTTTTTAGCCAGCGATATGGTGGAGGAGATTAGGAAAATACGAAACATTTTTAAATAAACAGCTAAATTTTCTTTCTTAAAGCAATGTGGGCGATAGCTTGCCTGAAGCTTTTAAAAAATAAAACAATGGAGGCTTACAATGGGATATTTAAAATATGTTCGAAAGCTGTGGAAAAAACCACAAGCTAATCTTGGTTCTTTGTGGAAAGAAAGATTAATGCAATTCAGAAGAGAACCAGTGACAATTCGTCTGGAAAGACCAACCAGACTTGACCGGGCGCGTTCTTTAGGTTATAGGGCCAAAAAAGGTTTTGTAGTTGTCCGGCAAAGAGTTCAAAGAGGCGGGCATACCAGACCACATGATCGCGGCGGCAGAAGAACAAAAACACAAACCAGAAGACTTGTTTTAAGCAAGAATTACAAAGTAATTGCAGAAGAAAGAGCGCAAAGAAAATACAAGAATCTGGCAGTGCTGAATTCTTATTGGGTAGCTCAGGACGGCAAAAATTACTGGTTTGAAATAATTTTAGTTGACCCTTCAGCTCCTGAAATAAGAGCAGACCCAAAAATAAACTGGATCTGCGACAAGAAACACTGGAGCAGAGTCTTTCATGGCAAAACTTCTGCTGGCAGAAAAATGCGCGGCTTGAGAGGAAGGAAAGGCAAGGGCGCTGAAAAAGTCAGACCGAGCAGAACCGCCAACATAAAGAAGAAAAACAAATAATTCTTTTTATTTTATTTATTAAAAAATAGAAGGGTGGAAGGAGATTGTGAACCACCCCACTAAATTTAATTGATTGTATTAACTAATTTTTTAAGGACAGAATCCACGCCAACAAATAAATTTCTTTCAACTGCAGATGATGGATAGATATTGCCTCCATCAACAACCTGGCCCTTTAATTCAAATTTATTTTCGTTGCCGACCAGTTTCAGATGAAGTTTTAAAGCTTCAAACTGCTTGCATTTTTCTTCCATCTTGCGGGCATAATTGCCTACAATTTTCTTCAGAACAATCATCTGGCCGCCGTCTAAGGAACTAAATCCAGATAATTCTATATTTCCCCCCAACCTAATCGTCTCTTCCATTTTACACCTCTTTTTTTGTTGGAAAATTACTTACACTTTCTATAACGTTTAACTAATTCAGTAATTATTTCATTATAACTTTGCTTTTTAACAAAGTCTAAATCATCCAGAAGTTTTTTTGTCTGTTTTTTAACTCTAATAGAAGTATCTCGTTCAATCATTAACTGCACACCCCCAAATTTTAAGTGGTTTCTAGCAAACCACCCTTTCACACCAATTGTATACTATGTATGCACTGTATATAAATGTTTCTTTTTGTGGTTGTAGAGAATTGTATACTAGTTTAAGGTTTAATAAGAAAAAAGTTAGAAAAAAAGAAATTATTGGTCTGTAGGCTGATCTTGTCTTTTTCCCAAGACAAAATTGTCCAAAGTTCCTTTGACTAAGAGTTCTTTTCCAAAGAATTCTGTGTTTTCCAGGGCTTGGTAAGCGTCAGCTTGGGAAAGAACTTTGCCGGCATTCCTGACTTGGTCTGGTCCATAACCAGTAACAATCAGCAAGTTCATGTCGTTATGCCTGTAAACTTTGATTAATCCTTCGTCAAAAAACAATTGAGGAACAGCATCTGGATCAGTGTTGACTAATTCAGTTAAAAGAGAATTGTCTCCGCCACCATAAGTCAAATAAGCTGGCCGGCCGACTAAAATCAGTCTTTTACTTAAATCGGTTTCTTCTGGTAATTTAGTGTCGATTGGCTGGCCTAAAACTCTTTGGATGCCCATACCAATATCAAAACCAGCTTCGTAATCAGCACGATCATTACCAACAACTAGAGTATAATCTAAAACACCATTTTCATTTTTCAAGAAAGCCGGATAGTTTTCAAGTAAAGCAGCATATCTTTGCGGGGCTGGTTGAGAATCATTTTCTTCATCGCAGCCAGAAGTTAAAGCTCCAGTTCCAGCAGCTACTAAACCAGCAGATAGCAAGCGCACCGTTGGAGATAAACTAGCTAAAAAAGCAGGTGCATCTCTAAAAATCAAATTTCTTCGTGACGGTTCATATTTCATTTTTCGTAACCTCATAAGTGTGAATTTTAAGTTAATTAGAACAGGGTTATTTATAAAGCTTTCGGTTGTTTTATTACTTAGAAGTAGTTAAACTTATCTTAGCCAAGACCATCTGGTGCATGCGCTTTAAGAATTCCTGTTTTTCTTCTATTTTGATGACGTCGCCGATGCCCTGGGAAATTAAATTAAAGGCAAAAGGGCTGGGAATTTGAGTGAAAGTTTCCTTGACTTTGATTTTATTGTCAGCGACCTGATTGAGGATTAATTGGGTGTTGGCAAAATCCATTAAATCTTCCAGAACTTCTCTTCTGGCTTCTTTAAGAATAGTAAAATTAGGGTCAATTCTTTTAACAGCGCTCATAAGGATTTTTGAAGAGACAGCCTGCTTGCCAACGCGTTTGACATGGCCTTTGTACTGTCTTAAAATCATTAATGATCTCATGGCGCAATGCCTGAATCTTCTTTAGAGAACTTCTGAGTTTTCAATGGCATTTTCAAGGATTTGTCTGAGATGTTTTGGTTCTAAAGCTTTGAAAGCCTGCAGGGCATTAACGCCTTTGTCATAGCCGATGTAAAAGCCATTGTCGTTGATACCAATATCAGCGTCGCGATGCTGCTGCCGACCGACTGCAAAAGCAATGGCTCTGCTCAGGCAGTCATTGACTCTTCTGCCAAACAAAGTATGGAAAATAGCATATTTTCTTTTTTCGTCTGAGTAATGCTCAATAACAATTTTTTTATCTGAAGGAATTTCTGTAAAATAGAACTGCTCATAGAAATACTGGTAGATTGAATGAGCAGAATTTTCATCAACATAAAGATAGTCGTGGATAAATTTGAGGATTTCTTCTTGGGAATAATCTCTTTTGAATTTTTCTTCCATGAGTCTTCTGAACTTTGAGATTTCCATAGCCAAGTCAAAACTTAAGGGGAGCATTTCAGAAACCCATGTGGGAAT
>JAHWGZ010000053.1 GCA_019323755.1 Candidatus Woesearchaeota archaeon | reverse complement strand
CGCCTGGTTTAGGCCAGTCAGGAAATGTTTTTATTTTTGATTTGACAAACTCCGGCATTTTACTTCACCCGTTCCATCCATTCAAAATTTATTTTAGGATTATTAATATCAAAAATATCAATTATTTTGTATAATCCTTTTGTGTAAGGTTTATTATCAATCAAAAAGTGGGTTGCTTCAATAATTTTTATACTTGCAATAGGTCTAGAAAGATTGCCTTCGCCCTTAGTTATCAGCAAAGCCAGTTCCCCCATCAGCCAAAAATTTCTGTGGTCTTTTTTTAGGAAATTGTAAGTTTTATCTTTTTCTAAAATCCTAGGAATACATTCTTCTTCTTTTCTATTGCCTTTTTCAAATTCAGAATAATCCCTCAATGCCAAATCAGGATTAAATTCAACTTGTATCCCCATTTATTTCACCTTTTCAATAGAATGCAGCAATAATTTTTTAACTTTTTCAACATTTTGTCCAAATACTTTCAAAATCTCTTCCCAACTTACTGGTTCTTCATCTTCTTTCCAGCAGTCATAGTCAGTTGACATGGCCACAGCTGCATAAGGAATACCTGCTTCATTGGCTAAAATTGCTTCAGGAGCTATTGACATATTGATCACATCAGCCCCCCATAATTTGAACATCTTGCTTTCAGCTTTAGTGCTGAAGCGAGGACCTTCAATGGTAATCACTGTTCCTTTTTTATGGTGCTTCAAATCCAATGATTCGCAAGTATTAATCAAAGCGTCGCGTAATTCTTTTCAAAAAGGTTCTGCCATAGGCGTGTGCTTCATATCTCCTGGCTTGAATTCTTCAAAGAAACTAACTTTTCGATGCCGGGTAAAATCAATAAATTGGTCAACAATCACAAAATCCCCGCGGCCAATTTCCTGCTGCAATGAACCGCAGGCAGTTGTTGCCAGAATATGTGTACAGCCAGCTTCCTTCAGCGCATGAATATTGGCCCTGAAATTAACCTGTGATGGTGGAATTGTGTGTTCTCTGCCGTGCCTGGCCAAAAGCACCACTTCAACACCATTGATTTTTCCAACTTTTAAACTGGAGGAAGGCTTGCCAAAAGGCGTTTCAACTTCAACATCTTTTGCCTCTGCAAGAATATCAGGATCATCCAGGCCGCTGCCGCCGATTATCCCTATTTTGACTATTTTAACCCCCTCTGATCCCTTTGATAAAATCATAAATTTTGCCGGAACTTTCTTCTTTTTTCTTTTCTTCTTTCTTAAAAGAGTCTTCAATAATTTTTTCAACAAAAGTCTTCAAAATTTCTGTGTTTTTCTTTCTCTGCTCCAATATTTGATCATTAGTCAATTCTTTTTTGATTATGCCATTGGCATAATTTTCAACAGAACAAATCGCTGCATATTTGATTTCCATTTCTTTGGCCAAAGTTGCTTCATTGGCCATTGCCACTCCCACAATCTGGGCAAATCCTTTCATCATATTCACTTCTGCTTTTGTCTCTAAACGTGGTCCTTTGGCCTGGTAATAAATTTCCCAGTCACTGACAGGAATTTTATTTTTTTTAGCTGTTTTGATTAGGCCATCTCTCAATTCCTTGTCTAACTCAGGGACAATGCGTTGGATTTCTTTGTCAAAAAAAGTCAGGCAGCCAAAATCAATATAATCCTTTGGAATCACAATCGCGCCAGGTTTGGTTTTGCTTCTTAAACTGCCCACAGAATTGATTCCGATTACTTTATTGACTCCTAGTTCTTTAAAGGCAGCAATATTGGCCCGGTGATTGATTTTATGTGGCGGAATATTGTTGTTCTTGCCGTGCCTTTGGATATAAACAATATTTTCTCCCACCAGAACATCAACTTTGCCGTATTCTGTCTCTACTTCCTTGCCTTCTAAATTACTTAAAAAGCCGCTGCCAAAAAACATCGAACCCCCAATCAAACCAATCTTATCCATAAAAATGCTATGAGAATTAGTGTTTTATATAGTTTTGGTTTACAAAACCCAGAAAACTGTTGGGTTTTTGCTGGTTTTCTAATCACAAGCTTCCACAAATTTTAAATACAAGTAAGTCTTTAGTTTTACTTAACCTTGGGGGTGAAAAGCCATGTTCGACGATGAAGAAGAATGGCTTGATGATTGGGACGAGCAATAGTTTATTTTTTTCTTTTTTATTCTGTTTCTGGCGGGACATATTTTCTTTCCCTTGTTATCAAATAAGCTATCAATAAGAAAAGCAAAAATGCTGTAAATGCAGCAAAAGCTTTGGTGATCCAGTCAGATTCTTTGACTATGGCTGCCAAAGGTGTTGTAGTTGGCTCATAAAATAAATTGTAAACCGGGAAAAAATTAACCATCTCTTTGATATTAATTTTGTGAGTATAATAGCCCCTTATTTCGTCTGTTGTTGGAAATAGCACCGATTCTTCTTTTAAAAAAGATATTCTTCCCGGCATTTCAATTGGTATTTCTTCTATTTCTAGAATTCCCACTGGCTCGCATGTTCCATCAACACATTCAAAATAAGGTGCACAATCATCGTCAGTTACACATTCTTTGGCAACACATTCTCCGCCAATACAGTCAAACCAAGCCACTCTACCGCAGTCATCGGCGCTATAACACCCACTTGGCAGACAGCCTTTTCTTTCTGTAAAATCAGGATAGCCGCAAGTCTGGTGGCACAATCTTTCCTGCAAAGAATAACCATTTGCTTTTTCACATTCTCCCCAGGTTGATTCACAACTATATCTGACAGTACAACCTCCTCT
>JAHWGZ010000052.1 GCA_019323755.1 Candidatus Woesearchaeota archaeon | reverse complement strand
CTGGCCTTGAATTCTTTTGATTCTTCAAATTTAGCAAAGAATTCTTCTTTCTTCAACTTTTCAAATTCTTGAACTCTTTCTTCAGTTCTTTCTTTGATTTTTTCCCTGACCTTATCATTCCCTTTTACCCTAACAGGGTCATCTTCAGTTTCTTCATCTGAAGAATCATCTGTATCTTCAACATCGTCTGTTGAAGTTACCTTATTGTTTTTAGCAGCATTATTATTTGCAGCTGCCACCGCTGGTACTAAACTTAACAAAAAAATAGTCAGCACCAATAAAGCCAAAATTTTGCTTTTCATTTTTTATCTACCTCCAACTTGTTGGAGACCAGGTGAAACTTGTTTCACCGCTGCCTCCATAATCATTAAAAGCAAAGGAAAAATAAAAAAAATGTTTTAGCCCCTTTGCTTTCTGATGCATATAAATTAATTATAATTTATACGCTTGAAAAATACCCCTTAGTATTTTTCGGTTGTCTTTACCCTATATAACACATTTTATTTATAAATAAACTTGTTAAGATCAAAAATCAAAACTTTATTTAAACTTCATCAACTTTAAAAATCTTATTTTAAGCCCCCAAACCTTTATCAAGCCCAAAATGGCCTTATTTTTCTTAATTTTAAAGAAAAGATATAAATATAAGCTTAACTCTGAACTTTAGTATGAGATGGGTGGTTTATTTACTATTAATAGTGGCCTTAATTCCGATAGCCCAAGCTGCCACCATCCAAGGTTCTGTCTATGACTTTTATTTGGAAAAAGTAGCTAATGGCAAAGCAGTTATCTCAACAGAGCCCCAGCAGCAGATGGTTCTTACTAATTCAACTTATTCCTTTGAAGTTGAAGCCGGAGAATATGATTTGTATGCTTATCAGTTAGATAATGGCCAAATCATTGCTGCCACCAAAGAAACTATTACAGTTGGCAAAGACGGCACCTATAATATTGATTTGATTCTTTTCCCTTATTTTGAATCAGAAAACATTCTCAGAGAGAGCGAGGATTTATTCCAGGAAAAACAAGTCACTTATCTCAATCTTTGGCCCATTTGGCTTTTATTTGTTGGTTCTTTGATCATTATTGCCGGTTTAGTCTTTCTTGCTTATTTCAAATTAAAGAAAATCAAACCAATAGTCATGCCCAAAGAAGAAAAACTTGACAAAGACCTGCAAAAGATGTTTGATTTCATCAAAAAACACAAAAGAACCACTCAAAAAGAAATCAGAAAAGAATTCTTTTTGTCTGAAGGCAAAATCTCATTAATGATTTCTGAATTAGAAGAAAAAGGTTTGATCAAGAAAATCAAGAAAGGCCGCGGAAATATTATTGTTCTTAAAAACCACTAGTGGTTTTAGGGATACAAAATTTTCAATAACCTTATATACTAACAATATTTCTAATGTGTTCTATGGCAAGATTTGAACGTTCAAGAGAAAGAAGGGGCAGGAGAGATTCTGGCAGAGAGTCTAAACGTTTCAGCAGAAATAGGCGCGATTTTCAGATGACTGAAGTTATTTGTTCTTCTTGCGGCGCCAGATGTGAAGTGCCTTTCAAACCAACTTCAAACAAACCAGTTTATTGCGATGATTGTTTTGCCAAAAAAGGCAAAGGCAGTTCTAATAAGACGCCTGAGAGGGATCTTGACATAATTAATGAAAAACTTAACAAAATAATGAAAGCTTTAAAAATTGAATAAATTTTTTCTCCCATAATATTTATATAATCAAAAAAATACCTCATTGAAGAGGTGATTCAAATGGCAAAGAAAAAATCTAAGATAAGATGTAAACCAAGTTTTAACAGTTCTTGCGGCGGAGGTTTCTACTTTCTTGGAATTATCGGCTCAGCAGTTTATTTTATTTCCAACAGCACTGGCTTTTGGGGAGTAATTTTAGCATTGTTAAAGGCCCTTGTCTGGCCGGCATTTCTGATTTATTACCTGCTTAAGTTCCTTGGAATGTAAAAAACTTTAAAAACTCCAAAACATTAGTCCAGTAAAGGTGATACCTATGCGAAAAATAATAAATTTGTTAATAATTCTGGTTTTAGCCAGTTCTTTTGTCTTGGCTCAGCAAGGCATTCATGAACCAGGCACTGGAATTGAAAACCCTGAACTAAAAGAAGCAGGACAAGGCACTGGGCAAGGACTAGAAAACGGAGAACCGGTTCTAATTTCAAATCAGGAACAGAACCAGGGCATTGACACACAGCTCCAAAACCGAATCATGACAGAAGAGGGCTTGGGAGAACAGGAAAGACAAAGACTTCAAACTGGTCTTGAAAATGCCTTAACCAAAGTAAAAAATGAAAATGCTAGAGCCATGCTTCAGAGAAATTTGGAGAGATGGATGGAAAAATACCAGCAAAGATTCCAGAAAATGGAAAATATTGAAATAGAAGGAGTTGACGAAGAAACCGGCGAAGCCACCATCAAAGCTCAGGAACCAGTCAAATACTTTGGCTTTATCCAGGGCAAGGCTACTAAAAGATTTACCATGGACAAGAATGGCAACATCAACGAAAGAGCTCCTTGGTACAGCATCTTTTATTCAGAAGAAGAATAATTCTTTTTTTCTTTTATTTTTTTAACAAATTTAATATACCTTCACTTTCTCAGCCCCTTAAAATGGAACTAAATTGCCAGTACTGCGCTGACTGCTGCCAGAGAGGCATGCCGCCTGTCACCGAAGAGGAAATCGAAATAATCGCCAGAACCACTGGCAAAAAGCCAGAGGAATTTACTAGATTGGCCCATCACGCGGTTCTTGATTTTTATGTTCTTCAAAACAAATCCAATGGAGAATGTATTTTCCTGGAAAAAGAACAGGACAAATTCTCCTGCAGCATCTATGAAGTCAGGCCCCAGGAATGCATTGATTTTCCGCCTGAAAAACAGCTTCCTTTCTGCCCCACAAATAAATTTTAAGAAATCTTTTCTTCAACCATACTTAACCGGGCATTCAGCTGATTATTTAGTTCAAGCAGATCTGTATTTAGTTTAGAAGTCTGACCGCCCAAGACACTTAACTGGCTCTTGGCGTCAGCCACTTCATTTCTTAGTTCTTCATTCTCTGCTTCTAAAACATCAATTTTTGCATTCAGCTGATACTGGAAATAAATCAAATAAATCATCAAAACAAAGACCAGAACAAAAAAACCAATCACCAGTTTCTTATCACTTTTCATTTTTTATCAGAAATCTCTTTCAACAGATTTTTAATCAAATCATCAACTTTCTGCTCGCCGTGGACTTTATTGTCGCGGGTGCGCACATTCACAGTGCCGGCTTTAATCTCATTGTCGCCCACTACCAAGATATAACTGAACTTGTTCAACTGGCCGTCACGGATCTTTTTGCCGGTTGATTCAATCCTGTCATCAACCTTGACTCTCAGACCAGCCTCCAAAAGTTTCTCTTTAACTTCTTCAGCATATTTGTTGTGCCTGTCAGCAATCGGCAAAATAATAACCTGATTTGGATT
>JAHWGZ010000051.1 GCA_019323755.1 Candidatus Woesearchaeota archaeon | reverse complement strand
TAACTCTGCCTTCAATTTTTGAATTTTCTTCATCTATACCAACATTAATACCCTCAACTCCTATAAGTTTATCCAAAAATGTCCTTTCAAGACCATCTTTTACTTTTGGGTCTAACGGCTCAATACGATTAAAATGCGGGTCAGCCATAACCAGTATGTTCTTGTTTTGCAACAACAACTCAACTAGTGAATGTGGACGCACTCTCAGGAATTCATCAAATGTTTGATCCCAACAACCAGTGTATAATTCAGAATCGTCTTGTAAATAAGATGTGGGATAATCACGATAATGTCGCTCTGGCCATGCCATCATAAAGACAGTTCTATCCGGCGGAAGATCATCATCTCTTCCGCTAAGACTCATAAGGAAATATCTTTTGTTTTCGCCAGCTTGGTGTAATTCATCATTTAGCCGTCTTCGTTCAGCAGAAAGATCAAGTTTTTCTTTTTTCTGAGACAACAACCTCTGTCTTTGCCTTTTGAAATCCGCTTCTTCAGCTAGAAGGTGAGATTGTATTGTATCTATCTCGTGCTGAAGTTCTCTTATTTTCCCTTCAAAATCAATTGGCATGTTCATAATTTATAATGAGTTATTTATAAATCTTTCGGTTTATAGTCTCTTTATAGTAGTAACTAAATAATTTCAAAAAAATTTAAAAGTATTAAAAGAGTTCTAAAGATTATGAACAAAAAAACCACGATTGCAATTGCAATTTTTGTTGCTTTACTTTTAGTGTTTATTGTTTGGAACAGATTTTACAGCCCCAATCAATGGGGAAGATGCCAGAGCAGTGCTGACTGCGTGCCCTGGAAACCAGCGCCAGGCATGAATTATTTTTGCGAAGACAATCTCTGCAAATCAGCGCCTTTTGATGATTCAAAAAAATGCTCTGTTGATTCTGATTGTATTGCAGCCACTTGCTGCCATGCTTCTGAAGCTGTGAACAAAGAAAATGCTCCTGATTGTTCCGGTGTTTTTTGCACCCAGGAATGCGTATCTGGAACAATTGACTGCCAGCAGGGAGAAATCAAATGTGTTAATGGCGGATGCAAAGTAATAATTTATTCATAACCTTTAAATAAATCCTTTGCTTTTCTTTATTTTCTTAAAAAGGGCGTGGTTGAATGAAGTTAATGTCTCAAAGTTTTTTTAAAAAAGATGCAGTGGTGGTGGCCAGGGATTTGTTGGGGAAAACTATTTCTTTTAACGGCTGTTCTGGGGTTATTGTAGAAACAGAAGCTTACAAATCAGACCCTGCTTCTCATGCTTACAAGATAACTCCCCGCAGTAAGATTATGTTAGAGACTTTTGGCAAATGGTACATATATTTTATTTACGGAATGTATTTCTGTCTGAATATAACTACTAATGGTTCTGATGTCGGGGCTGTGCTGATTCGGGCTGTGCAGCCTGTTGGTGGTGTTGAGAAGATGAAAAAAAGAAGAGGAACTGATTTGATTCATAATCTTTGTTCTGGACCAGGCAAACTTTGCCAGGCTTTTGGGATTTCCAAGAAACTGAATGGAACTGGTTTTGAGAAAATCAAGATTTTTGACGGCGAAAAACCAAAGAAAATTGTTTCAACTTCCAGAATTGGTATTAGGGAAGAAAAACCATTGCCCTGGAGATTTTATATTGCTGATAATGAGTGGGTGAGCAGGAAGTGAGTGAGCGGTTGTGCTGTTATTCTAGGGAAGATTTGATTAATAGCAGATTCTTTGATACAGTGCAAAGAGAACTGTGCCATTATTTGGGCCATAATCTTTTCCCGATGATTGATGAGTCTTGGCCAAAAGAAAGAGCAAGAGAAAAGGCTGAGGAGGTCAGAAAGCACCAATATTTGTCTGGCTGTGAAGAAAATTTTGTCTATGCAAGAGTGACTGTTGAAGGATTAAAAAAAAATCAAGAACTCACAATAGAACGCGGCTTAAAAAAAATTGTAGAAAGGTGGATAACCCGTTATGGAGACCATATCAGAAAAAAACATGGTTTTATGCCCTATATTCTAGTTAGTCCAGTTGAAAGTTTCGGCAGCAGTGATCCAGAAGAAACAGCAATGACAATCTGCATGGTAGCTTATATCCAATAATTATTTATATTTCTTGCGACTATCAGTTGTAAAG
>JAHWGZ010000050.1 GCA_019323755.1 Candidatus Woesearchaeota archaeon | reverse complement strand
GTGGTTTCACCACCAGCACCACCTGCTTCTACTGGCGGAGGCGGAGGGGGAAGCAAAAGATATCAGTGCAATGATAATCAAGACAATGATGGAGACAATCTAGTTGATTATCCTGATGATCTGGGCTGCAGCTCACCTTATGATGATAATGAAACTGATTCGACCTGCTACCAGAGCTGGCAGTGCGGGGCTTGGGGAGATTGTGTAAACAACAGACAAACCAGAACTTGTTATGATGAAAATGACTGCGTGGCTAAATTTGATGCTGGAGAAATTGAATTTGTAATTCGGCTGGGCAAGCCAAATGAACAGCAAACTTGCGGTGTTGTACCGCAGCCAGTTGAACCAGAGCCTGAATGCCGGGAAGTAGCTGACTGCCAAGAAGGCTACAGCTGCGTGGACAACAAATGCGTGATGATTCCTGTAGAGAGAAAGCCTTCGCCGATTGTTGTAACTTTATTTATTTTAGAAATTCTTTTAGTTGTGATTATTTTGGCCACAGCAGGAACAGTCAGAATGATGAGTTTAATGGCTGGCGGCAGAATAGACAAATTAATTGCTGAGTCAACAATTTTAATTGAACAGAAAAATATTCCTGAACTGCATGTGCGCTACAATAAAATATTGAAATTATACAGGCACTTAAAACATCATGAGAAAATTAATTATTACAAAAAGATTTTAGAACTGCACAACAAAATCAAAAATATGCCAATTTAAGAAGCAATAATAATCTTACATGAACAAGGCAATTTCTGAGAAGCTCTTTTCAAAGCCTTTTTAGCTGTGGCTAAGTTTTTCTTATTGACCTTGACCTGCATTAAAATTTTACCTGGCCTGACTTGAGCAGCCAAACCAATGGGTTTGCCAAAAGATTTTTTCATACCAGTTGACATACGGTCAGCGCCAGCTCCACTGGCTAGAGGGTTTTCCCTCAAGACATGGAACGGATACATCATGATTTTAAAGAAATATTCATTTTTTCCTAAGCTTGTTTCTAAAAGCTTGTTAGTGGTTTGTCTGGCAGATTCAATGGCATTGTGCCTGATTTGAATGCCGGCACCAGAAATTAAATTTAAAGTAGTATCAAATTTAGCCTTGGGGTCGCCCATTTCATACCTGACAATAGTGTTATGGGGCACAGCTCTAACAAAATTTTGCTTTTTGTATTTGCTGGCTCTGGTATACGGGCGTTCTAATCCGCGGTAAGCTACAAATTTTCTTAATCTTGCCATAAGTTGTAAAAATATAATGGTTGGTTTATAAACTTTACGGATGTTGGAGATGTTAAACTCTACGAAAGCTTTTTAAATAACACTTCATTTATTTGAGTTAATTATACTTCAAAAAGATGGTGATAAAAAATGAATAAAAAAGCTTCTTTAAACATGGCCATAGAGGTCATTGTTATTGTAGTTATTGCTATGACTCTTCTTGGTTTGGGCTTGGGATTTATTAAAAGCCAGTTCAGCGGCATTACATCAATTGGCACTGAGGTTACTGAGCAGGTCAGAGAGCAAATAACTGGCCAGCTAAGGACAAGCGGCGCTAAAATGAGTTTTCCAAGAACAGTTCAAATGGCGCGCGGTGAAAGAAAAGTTTTGACAGTTGGTGTTCAGAATACTGGCCCAGATACAATTTATTTTGGTTTTGAAGTGGTAATTGACCCTGCACAAAGCGACCACGACCCTAATGATGGCAAGGACTGGGAAGGTTCTGGTTATGACATGAGATATTCAACTGATCCCTGCACTTTCTTTTTAGGGCCTTCAGAAGCAGATGCTTATGGCATTAGTGTCGAAGCGCCTAACACAGCTGGAACTGATACAGTGATTGTTAAAGTCGTTTCAAAACCAGCAGTAACAAATGGAACTGAATGCAATGCCGGTGCAAAACAATTTGACTATTCAAAAACAACTTCATTCATAACAGTTGGGTGATCAAAATGGCTAAGAAAAAAAAGAAGATGAGCGGTCAGCAAGAATTTGAAGTCATGAAGCTGGTCCTGGACAAGTTCCTTTGGCTGGGCTTTATTGTGATGGGCTGGGGCATGTACAAATCATTGACAGAAGCCTTTTTGTCAGGCATCTGGTATATGATTGCCGGTGCTGTCCTGCTGATTGTGTTCATGATAGTGATTGTCAAGGAATACGAGATAATTGCTTAATTTTTTTATTTTCTTTACAATGAAGAAAAAGGGATTTGAACTTTCAATAAGTGTAATAGTAACGATAATTATTGCTATTGTTCTTCTAGGCTTAGGAGTTCTTCTTCTGAATAAATTTATTGGCGGAGCCCAGGAAATCAAAACTGAATTAGATGAGGAAACAGACCAGCAATTGTCTTTGCTTCTGGAAGCAGGTGAAAAAGCAGCAATTCCCTTTAATTCCTTTGATTTGAGAAGAGGAGACTCTGTGGTGGTTGGTTTTGGGATATTAAACATTGAAGAGACAAGGAGTTTTAATTTTGTGGTGGATGAATCAAGTGCTTATGACTCTGAAAACAATGCCCTGCCTTTTGAAGCAGATGGGTGGGTCAGATATGACAAAGATTCAGTGGAAATTAAATCAAGAGAGACTTTTAAGACAGCAATTCTTTTGACAGTGCCGGATAATGCCACCAGTGGAACTTATATTTTTAATGTTGAAGTGAAATATTTTCCAAGTCAGGCACAATATGCTTTAAAGAAATTATATGTTAATGTCCGATAAGTTCTGTTAATTCTTTTCTGGGGTTTTTGGCTTTGACAATGTCAGAAGCAACGAGAACACCTTTGGCTTTGAGTTTGAGGGCAGTTTTCAGGTCTTGGTGTGATTTGACTCCGGCACCAACTAAAATCTTTACCTTGGTGGCTTTAACTGCTTTTTTGATGATTTCTGGTTTGGCCTGGGTGACAGAGATTTTGCCGCCGATTAAGGCTGGCGGTTCATAAGCAATATAATCTGGTTTTAATTTTTTAACTTGATTTAATGTTTTTAGATTTGGAATACAGACAACGCTGGTAAGTTTGTATTTTTTACAAAGTTTTATGAGAATTTTTATGTCTTTGAGTTTTAAAGGATGTTCTGAATGATTGATAAGTGTTCCTTTAACACCTTCTGCTTTGGCTTCTGCTGGCGTGATAAAACCTGTGAGTTTGCCTGGTTCAAAAGGGTCTAAGTGCTGGGCATAAATTGAAATTTTAAATTTTTTTGAGAATAAGGCAAGGTCTGGTTCCTGGGGACAGATGATAATGTTGGCTTTGTATTTTTTAGCGACCTGCTCGCAGATTTGAGCGAGTTTTAATCCTTTTTTTCCTATTGATTGCTGGTATGTTTTAAAATTAATAATAATCAAAGGTTTTACCATTTTTCCCTTAAGTAAAGACCCAAGCCTATAAAAATTATACTGGACATCAGGGATTTAATGAAGATTTCTTTGGTGATTTGATAGAAAAAAGAAGCTGTGAAAAGATTGACCAATTTGCCGGTGTCTGGGAACTGCCAGTTGCCCTGCGGGAAAAAGATCTGGTGGAAAAGATTGAAAAGAGAACTGAAATCCAACAGGGCCCAGAAAAGTGTTAACAAAAGAACTGCGGTTGAGATAATGCCACCGTACAAAAAAGGCTTGTAGAATTGTTTTTTGTCTATCTGATAAATAATAACCAAGAGAAAGATTTCAATGACTAAAACAAAAACAAAGTAGTTGTTGGCAAAATGCATGAGCTTTTTGACATCTTCTAAATGTGAGATTTCGTCTTCTGTATAATCAACCAGCAAAGGCTCTTTGTTTTGAAGATAATTTAAAGTATTGGTCTGTTCTGCATCGGTAAAGTGAAGAGTGACCAAAGATGACTCATAAGCCAGCATAAAAGGCAAATCAATGGCTAGGATTGAGAAGATAATAATTAAAATTAAAAGGTTTTTTTTCATTCGGTTGGGAGATGGAGGGCCTGTTTGAGCTTTTTCTGGTTAAAGCCCACAACAATATCCTCTTCGGTTTCAATAACCGGAACTCTTCTTTGACCGGTCTTTTTTTCAAGATATTCAATGATTTTCTGGTTGCCGGCAGCATTAACTTCTTCAAAATCAATATTTAAAGCTTCAAGAAAACTTTTGACAACCTTGCATTCAGGACAAACAGGTGTGGAATAAACTTTAACTTTCATTCAATCGCCTCCTTTACTTTTCTGCAAAAAGTATAATTTTGAAAACATTAATTATTTATAAAGGTTGTTGAGAACTGCTTGATGATAAAAAGTAACTTTTTTAAATGAAAAAACAATTCTTGGTTAAAAAGAGGTTGATAGGTTGCAGACAATAATATTTAACGGCCAGGGTGCTTTGAAAGAAGACACAACTGAGGATAGGCGGCTTTATGATGCTTTTCCGCCGATTAGAGTTCTTTACGGCCAAGCCAAGGCCTTGACTGGCATTGATATGCCGGGCATTGCTTTTGAAGGAACAATTGAAGAAAGAAGGCGCTACCAGCAGTTTATTGTTTTTCTCAAACAAGCAGCTTTAGCAACTTTGGTACAAGGCGGCATGGAAGTAAACAGGAGAAAAATTATTGATTTGGGCTTTACCAACCCTATTAACGCTGCCATGGGCCTTTCTTCTGGAGAATACAATGGCTGGCTGACAGCCAATGTTGGTAATTTCTCTGCTTTGGCTGAAATTATGGCCTGCCGCAATGAATTAATGTGGCCAATTAATGCAGGCGGATTGACAACTTATCTTGGCGTTACCCGTGAAGATTTAGAAGCAGCTTGTAAAGAAGAAGGTGTTGAAGATCTGGCTATTCTCAAATGTGACGGCAACTATTCTGTGGGGGCAGTTCAGGAAGTCAGAGAAAGAATTTACCAGAGATTAAAAGAGGAAAAAAAAGTCAAAAAAGCAATTCCAACTGATACTAGAGGAGCTATCCATACTCAGGAGTTTGAAGAAGTGGCCAAAATTTTTTCTAGTTTTTTGTGGGACTATCAGGAAAATCTTTTTACACCAAGCATTAAGATTTTTTCTGGTGCTTATGCCCGGCCTTATTATCCAATGGTCGGCGACCTGATTGCCGGCGGAAGCGACCATATCTGCAAAACTTTTTATTTCCAGCAGAATGTTGAAAAAGCCATCAAACCCTCTTTTAAGAAAGGAGTTAAACACACTTTTCTGGTGGTTGGCCAGGGAGCAGCTGAGCTGGAGAAAATTGTTGGCAGGATTTGTGTTAGTGCAAAAAAGAAATGGGCCAAGGGTGTTGAGAAAGGTGTTGCAGCCTGGGACGGCCTTGAAACAAAAGTTATCGAAGACACCAGATCGGTCATCAATTACTGGAAAGAAAAAGGTTTTAGGCCGAATTTTGAACTTAAGTTGGAGCCAGGTTTTGTTTAGAGATTTTGTTTGAAAAATTCAATTGTTTTTTCTACCATGGTTTTGAAATGTTCTGGATTAGTAAACTGGTGGTCGGCACCCTTAATTATTTCCAATTTGCTGTTTTTTAGGTGTTTAAACAATTCCTGACTGTCTTCCAATGCAACACTCTTATCAGCATCACCATGGATAATCAAAGTAGGAATCATAATTTTATCTGCTTCTTTATACAAGTTATATTTGCAGCCATCTTCGAAGAAATGGTAACCAATTTTAAACTCCTGGTTTTTTGAATTGTAAGTGAATTTCCAACCTTGTTTTTTCCATTCTTCAACATCTTCCATTCTTGAAAATGTTTTTTTGAAATCAGAAACAGGACATAAAAAAACAGCGGCTTTAACCTTGGGATTATTGGCTGTGGTGTAAATAGCAACCATGCCTCCAAGTGAAGAGCCCTGAATACCAATTCTTTCTGGATCAACTTGTTCTAATTTGGAGACAAAATCTATGGCAGCATTCATATCATCAATTTCTTCAGATGGTGTGAGGTTAACAAAATCCCCTTCACTTTCATTGTGGCCCCAGAAATCAAATCTTAGGAAAACAAAGTCCCGGTCTAATTTTTCTCCAAGGATAATACTTGTTTCTCCATCTTTACCACTTCTGAAACCATGAGCTCTAATAACGGCCGGAAACTTGCCTTCCCTGTCGGGCAGATGAAGAAGTCCGGCTAGCTTGTCGCCTTTGCTGTTCTTGAAAAAGACTTTTTTAATCATTTCTGCATTAAATATTTCTTGAAATTCCTGTCAAGGTCGACAAACTGGTCAGTTGTTTCTTTCAGCTTGATGGAAGCTGACTTGCCAAAAGCAACTGCTTCAACGCGGCAGCCCATGGCTCTTTGGAGATGCTGGACCAATTCCTTATAGTCTCCATCGCCGCTGACAATGACAACAACATCCAGTTTTGGGGCCATTTCAATGGCGTCCATGGCAATACCAATGTCCCAGTCGCCTTTCTTTGCTCCGCCGTAAAAAGTCTGCAAATCCTTGCTTTTGACTTCATAGCCCATTAGTTCCAAAGCATCAAAAAACGTCTGCTCTTTCATGGCTTCTGCCTTGATAACATAAGCAATTGCCCTGACTAAAATCCTGTTCTGAACAGCTTCTCTTAAAACAGCGCCAAAATTAACTTTTTTGCCATACAAATGCTTGGCAGAGTAATACAAATTCTGGATATCAACAAAAACTCCAACTCTTTGTCCTTTATATTGAGATTTCATTTTAGATTTGAGAAATTTTTGGGCTTTATTAATCTTGCGGATATTCAAAAATATCCGAAACCCCAAAATTTTTTTTTAAAAATTTTGATGGTTTTGATAGGAAATTTTATATTGTCGACTGGTTTATTAAGGGCAATGGATTACAAAAAAGGTGTTTTGGTTGCCTTAATTCTAGTTATTTTTATTGCTGCCTGCGCCAAAGAGCCGGTTATAGATAAAGAACCCATTAAAAAAGAAGAGGAAGTTGTTAGGGAAAAACCGGTTGAAGAGATAAAAAAAGAACCTGAGGAAGGGACACCATCTCTGCCCTGCCAAGATGAATGTGGTTCTTTTGGTTTGCAAGAGTGTTATGGTGAAGGTTTGCGTATCTGCGGAAATTATGACTCTGACGATTGTTTGGAATGGGGTTTTATGACTCCTTGCGGTGAAGGTTATGTCTGCAGTGGCGGATACTGTGTATTCCAACAGCAGGATATACCTCCTCCAACCCCTTCTCCGCCACCTTCTCAAGGAGAGTGTTCTGCGGAATATACTGGCTTTTGTGAGGAATTGATTTCAGGAGAAAATACAATATCTCCAAATAAATTAAATTTAATTTTTTCAGGAGTAAATTTTGATAAAAACATTGTAAAAGAAAAAGCATTGTTCTTTCTTTTTGATGAAGGGTTATCACAATCAACAGGGTTGTTTACTAAAATTGAACCTTTTAAATCCAATAAAGATAAATTTAATTTCTGGCTGATCAATAAGACTAGTTATACCGAAAACGAAGCAAATGAATTAATGCGCTGCTGTCAATTACAGAAGTGGTATGGTTATATCTTTGTAAATAATGTGGGGCCTATAGAAAGATCTTATGCTTTGTTTGGGCCAAATGCTTCTACCACACTTTATGTCACTTCCTCTTCCTCTTATGCGATTGACGGTGCTTTGCACGAAACAGCCCACTTAATCGGCGGTCTTTATGATGAATACCGAGGAGGAAGGCAACAGGAACCTGCCACATATGCTCATATGGGTGATTTGCTTAACAAAAATATTTTTTATGACCCTTTTTTAGATAATGACAATTTTATTTCTGTTCAAGAATGCAGAGATAATGTACACTGGAAGAGCTGGATAGGAAAAGGGTGTGGTGATGAAAATAGTGTAGACTGCATAGACAAATATGTTTTTCATAGAACCTATGTGTTGAGGGACAAACCACTTTCTGACCCATCCAAACAAGATTTGCAGTGGGGCACTTTAGAAGATGTATATTGTGATTATGGAGATGAAGAAAACTGCAGAATTTCATTGAATGGACAATTAGTCAATCCTTTTAACCCAGGGGAGGGTTTTGTCAGTGAGATTCAGATAAACAATGTTTATAGGCAGGAGATGTTCAGCCATGATATTTTGTGTAAAGCAGAATATGGTGGCACTATGCCTGGTATGGGTGAATGTCTAAATGAAGTTGGCTGTTTTGTTGGAGGAAGTTATCGTGATTATAATATTTACCGGCCAACATTCAAAAGCATTTTGGCAGGCGGACCATATTTTGGACCATACAATGAATATCTTATGGAACAAGAAATAAACCGAGTCTTAGCAGAATAATAATCACTTCTTGGCCCAGTCAAAGCCCAGGCTTTTTCCTCCGGTTATAAAATTATATGCTTCAAGTGCAGCTTTGGCACCTTCGCCAGCAGCAATAATACACTGCTTGTAAAGAACATGGGTGGCGTCACCAGCAGCAAAAACGCCTTTCTGAGAGGTGCGGTTTCTTTCGTCAACAACTATTTCATTTTTTTCATTAATCTTAACCAAATCCTTAACTAGATTGGTGTCAACGATTGAACCTATTTCTATGAATACTCCATCTACTTTTAATTCTTTTGTTTCCTGTGTTTCAGTATTTTGGATTGTGATGGACTGGACAAATTTGTTGCCTTTGATTTCAACTGGTAAAAAAGGTGTCAGGATTTCAATTTTTTTTTCTTTTTTAGCTTTTTCAACAGTAGCATCGTCAGCCCGGAAATCATCCCTTCTGTGAATCAAATAAACTTTTTCTGCGCCGATTCTTGATAGTTCCAAAGCACCATCAATAGCAGAATTGCCGCCACCAACCATGGCAACTATTTTTTTACCATACAAAGGAGCATCACAGGTAGTGCAGGTGTGGACGCCTTTGCCGAGGTATTCTGCTTCTCCTGGAATGTCCAAGGTTCTTGGCACGCGGCCAATAGCCAGAATAACTGTTTTTGATTGATATTCTTTATTTTTGGTTTTGATTAAAAAGTGATTGTCATTTTTTTCAATTTTAGTGACTCTGGCATCCACAATTTCAACATCAGCTTTGCTGACCTGTTTTTCCATGATCTGGGTTAATTCAAAACCAGGCAGGGATTCAATGCCAGGATAGTTTTCTATCTGGCTGGTTAAATTGCATTGGCCGCCAACATCTACAGTAAGAACTAATGTTTTGAGTTTTTTCCTGCCGGCATATAAAGCAGCTGTTAAGCCAGCTGGCCCTGCTCCAACAATAATCACATCATACATTTTAAGAAAAGAAAAATAAAGGGTTTAAAAAACTTACTCAATTGTTATCTTACCGGCATAATTGCCCTGATAAATGTCCCGGTAAGTGCATTCGCCAACTTCTTCAAAAGTATAGCTGAATTCTTCGCCCGGAGCAAAGTCATCACTTTTAAATCCAATACAGGGGCCTCTGATGCGTAAAAGCTGTGCATCTGAATTTCTCTGGCCTGTTGGTTTTTCATTGACCCAAGTGACTGTTTCACCGGCTTTGATAGTTATTTCATCTGGGTTAAATTCCCATTCTTCGATTTTGATGATGTGTCCGGTTGGAGCAGCGGCAGTTGCATTGGTTTCAGTTGTTTGGTTAGTGGTTTCTGGTGCAACTGGTTCAGTGGGTGTGGTTTCAACAGGTTCTGTAACTCCAATTTCTTCTGGCTCAACTTCAATAACTTCGGTTGTGCAGCCAATTAAAAATAATATCAGGAATAATGCCAATATTTTCTTCATATTTTCACCTCAAAACCAGGTTAAACACTTATTATTTAAAAAGATTTTCTGTCACTGGACATCCCGGGGTAAACTTTATATAGATTGAACACTCGGAAGTAGCAAATGGAAACTATACAATTTCATCCTCTTGACTTTGTTTACAAGGCCAGAAAGGACGAAGCAGCCATCTATATCTACGGCAAAACAACTGACGGCAAGAGCATCTGTGTAGTTGACAATTCTTTTTTGCCTTATTTTTATGTCAGGCCCATAAAGACAGCTGATACCTTAGTTTTAAGAAAAGAAATTGAGGTTTTGAGGCTGGCTCTGAAAGAAGGGGAAGCTTCAGTTGTTAAAACAGAAATAGTGGAAAAACAATTGCTGAATGAAAAAGTTTCTTTGATCAAGGTCTATACAAAATTACCTACACATGTTTATTCAATCAAAAAAGAAATTGAAGGCCATCCTGGTGTGGAAAATTGTTATGAATATGATGTTTCTTTTGTTAACCATTATCTGATGGATTCTGGTCTAGTGCCATTGACAACTGTTAAAGCAGAGGGAGAATTTGTTCAAGAGAAAAGCAGAGTGCCTGTTTTTCTGGCTGAAAAAATTGAGCAGGTTTCTTCTGACAGTTACAAGAATTACCGGATTCTGGCTTTTGACATTGAAACTTACAATCCTTTTGGCAAAAGGGTTTTGCCAGAAGAACATCCAATTGTGATGCTGGGTTTACACGGGAAGAATTTTAGGAAAGTGATTACCTGGAAACGATTTAAGACAGACTTGGATTACATTGAATTTGTTGACGGCGAGATTGCTTTGCTGGAAAGATTCAAGGAAATAATTGAACAGTATGCACCAGATATCTTAACTGGTTATTTTTCAGATGGATTTGATCTTCCCTATATTATTTCGCGGGCCAAGAAGTATAAAATTGACTTGGATTTGGGTCTGGACTATTCCAAGGTTTTAATGGACAAGCGAGGAGAGAAAAAACCGCGGATTACAGGTCTGGTGCATCTGGATGTTTTTAAGTTTATCAGAAGGACAATGGCCACAAGTTTGGAGACAGATGTTTATACTCTGGATGCAGTTGGTTCTGAATTATTGGGCGAGCAAAAAAAAGAAGTTGATTTAAACAAATTGGCGCATGACTGGGACAATCATCCTGAAAATTTAGAGAAATACTGTGAATATAATCTGCATGACGCTTATCTGACTTTTAATTTGTGCGAGAAAATCCTGCCAAATCTTGAGGAATTTGTCAAGATTGTCCGTCTGCCTCTATTTGAAGTCTGCAGAATGAGTTTTTCCAAGCTGGTGGAAAGTTATATCATGAGCCAGGCCAAGAATTTCAATGTTTTAGTGCCTAATAAGCCAGGTTACAATGAAATCAGGGAGAGAAAAACACACACTTACAAAGGTGGTTTTGTTTTTGAACCCCAACCGGGCTTATATTCTGATGTGGTTGTTTTTGACTTCAGGTCATTGTATCCAACAATTATCAGCTCACACAATATTTCTGGCGCTTCTTTGGAATGCAGTTGCTGCGAATCAAGCAAAGTGCCCAATGAAAATTATTGGTTTTGTGTCAGGAAGAAAAGTTTTCTGCCGACAATTTTAGAAGCTTTGATTACACGCAGAATGCGTGTCAAGGAAATTATTAAAGAACAGGAAAAACCCAGCCAGATGCTAAGGGCAAGGTCAGAAGCTTTGAAGATATTGGCCAATGCTTTTTACGGCTATTATGGTTTTTTTGCTGCGCGCTGGTACTGCATTGAATGCGCGCGGTCAATCACTGCCTATGCCAGAAATTATATCCAGTCAGTGATTGGCAAGGCGCAGGGGGAAAATTTTGATGTTTTGTATTCTGACACTGATTCAGTATTTTTGGTTTTGGGCGAGAAAACCAAAGAAGATGCCCTGGATTTTATGGAAAGCATCAATACTAATCTGCCTGGTTTGATGGAATTAGAGTATGAGGGGTTTTATCCTTACGGCCTGTTTGTTTCTGCCAAGGCCGGGCCTTATGGCGCCAAGAAAAAATATGCTTTATTGTCTGAGAAGGGAAATTTAGTGATTACTGGTTTTGAAACTGTTCGTAGGAACTGGAGCTTGATTGCCAAAGAAACCCAGGAAAAGGTTTTGAATATTATTTTGAAGGAAAGAGATGTTAAAAAAGCTTATCTTTTTGTACGTTCTGTAATCAATGATTTGCGGGCGCACAAAGTTCCAAATGAGAAAGTAATTATTAATACTCAATTGCAGAAGGATATTTCTGGATATGATGCTGTTGGCCCGCATGTAGCTGTGGCTAAAAGGATGGAGGCAAAGGGTTATGATGTGGGGCCTGGCTCTTTGATTCAGTGGGTAGTGACTGAAGGCAAAGGGATTATCCGTGAAAGAGCCAAGCTGCCTGAAGTGGTTGCTGAAGGAGAGTATGACGAAGATTATTACATCAATAATCAGGTAATTCCGGCTGTTGAAAGAATTTTTGATGTTTTGGGTTATACAAAGGAGAGTTTGGTTGAGAGCAAGGAACAGAGCAAGTTAGGTGAGTTTTTTGGTTGATCATTATATTCCTGCATATTTTATCATTGCCCAAATGTACCAGGACTCCTTTAGATCAATTCTTAGGCACATCAAAAAAAATGTAGTTGGCGTTCCCAAAGACTTTGACCCGGAAATGCCTTTAGCTGATTTTTTTGAAAAATTTTCACCTCTTGACAGATCTTTAAGAAACAGGATCAAATTTTACATTTTTGACTTTCAAAAAGGTCCTTTGGAGCACGAACTGGGGACAGTTGAGGCTGACGAGTTTTTGATAGGTTATGGAAATAATTATTTTGATTATGAAGTTGTTACTAAGTATAAATTAATGCCTGACGGAACTCTAACATCAGGTGACTGTTTGTATTCGGACATGGAATATTTTAGTTAATTCTAAAGATTTATAAACTCAATTTAATTCATTCTAACTATGAATTTAAGCAAGTTAAAAAGAGAAGTTGAAGAGCTGGAAAGCTTTGAAAAAAAGATTTCTTTGTTTAACAAGCACTGGATTCGCTCTAATAAATACGGTTTTTTGAAAGATGAGGACAAGGAGCAGCTAAAGGCTTTGCGGAAAGTGATTAAGGAACTGAAATACGGACAGATTGTCAATGAGAAAATCATTTCTTTGGCAAATAATCTGATGAGGCTGCAGATTCACAGCTTGAACAGCGATAAAGAAGAAACCAGCAAAATCATGCACAAGTTTTTGAAAGACAACCATATCAATATCCGAAAAGTGATTGATGAAGTCAATTACATTGAGTTCCAGCTGAATCTGTTCAAAGATTTCTATGAGAAAATGATTTATCGTTTAGGCAAAAGGCTTGATTTGGAGGGCAATATGGAATTAGTGGGCGGCAAGCATGCTGATTATTTGCGCGAGATGATTGAATTAAACAATAAACAGAAAAATTATTTGAAAGAAATTGGGGACAAATTTTTATTATTAAGCAAGAAATTATAAATCAAAAATGTCTTTTTTAGTTAATTTCTGAATATCTTTTTTGATGTGTTCTACAGTAAATTCCTTGGAATCAAAATGTTCTATAAGTTTTTCTTCGATTAAGCGGAAAACTTCTTCTAAATCCAGGACAATGCCCTGGGCTTCAAGTTTTTCCCTTTCTTGTTCTGTTAAAGATTCAATGATTTCCTCTGCTTTTTTGTAAAGAAGAGTTTCTGTTTGTTCAAAAACATGATTCCAAGATTTATCGGTATTTTCCATGTTCGCCTGCTTTGTGGTGGTAATGGGCAATGGTGTCTTGAATGCCGCTGACTCTGACGCCAGTGAGAACTTTTTTATCTGGTTTAATCAGAACTGGTTTGCCGTTCTTTTGGGTAACCAGCAAGAGGCCCTGGCTTTCAATACCTTTAATATAAGTTGATTCAAAGTTTTCCAGATAAATGACCTGCTTGCCGATAAGGTCTTTCATTTTGTAAGTGGCTTTGAGGTCAGCCACTATCTGGGCGTCCTGGTCAACCGGCCCAAGGTCAATAAGAAGGATATATTCATCAACTTTGGGATGTTTCTTGACAGCCTTGATAGTGCCAATACGAAGATTGAGCTTTTCAAAGTGTTTGGCTGTGAGATATTTCATGACAATCACCTTTTTAACAAGAGAAGGGAAAAGGAGTTTAAAAACTTTATCACTAAATTTTTCTGACAAAAACTCGAGTAGTAGTTGACTCTGGCTTGCCGCCCTCTTTTATTTTGGTGGCAACACGTTTAAGATAAACAAGATACTTTTCACCAAGCAATTCAACCTCTTTTTGACGGATTTTTTTCTGGTCTATCATTTTTGATAGTGGGAAAAATCATAATTGAATTGGGGAAATTCTTTTTGGATCAAACCAGGCAAGCAAGTAGTTTGGCCATCTCTGAATCCAACCAGCGTATTGCCGTGGACAGGACAGGTTCCAACACCAGGAGAAAATTCCCTTAATCTGCCAATAACATCAACAACCTGGGGTTTTTGTTTTTTCAAATCCTGATACTCAAGAACAATAACTCTTCTAGCGCCGGTTCCCATCCTGCTGACATAAATTCCTTTTTTCACAAACTCAATTGGAAATTTATTGTAAATGTTGGCGGTTCTAATTTCTGTTCCAAGGCCGGTTGAAGCAGCCAAATTAGTGCCTGTAAAAAACATAGAAGAGATAACCATCAAGGTATCTATGTCAGAAACTTCCTGGGGCTCGCCAACAAGCTGTTCCTGGGGATTAAAAGGCGCTTCAGCAGGATCATAATTTTTTTGGACGCCTCCTTCCTGAATAGCTTCTTTAATAAGAAAATGGTCTTCGAGTAAAGCATCTTTTTCTGCGCCCTTAACTCCTGTCAAGGCCAGACCAGAATAACAGCTGTCTGGCGATTCGATATAGCCAGTTTTATCGAGATGATCAAGAATATCATTCAAAAAAGCAACTGTTGAACCTTTGCCGGCATTTTCTGTCAATAAGTTTTTGTATTTTTCAATCAATTTCCTAATGTTTTCATCAGTCAAGCCTTCAACTTGGCGAAGATGGTTAATATGTTTTAATCTTTGATCAGAATCCAAAACAACTTCATTAACATTACAAAGCATATTTATCCCCCCAAACAAAACATATATAGTCAGGCATCTATAAAAACCTTTCCTACAAAAAAACATTTTTTGGTGTTTTTTTCACAATATTTATATATCTTCTTTAGTTTAAGTAGGTTATGGAACAGATTTTTAAAAAACTTCAGAATCATTTTAATCTTAACTCAAAACATATCTTAATATTGGGGTCTCTGCAGCATGAAAGCCTTGATGCCAAACAAATTTGCGCCAAAACAAATATTCCCCAAGGCAGAATTTATTATTACCTCAATTACCTTGTTGAAAAACAATTGGTTGAAAAGACAACAAAAAAACCATTTCTTTATTCTTTTTCTAATGTAAATCAAAACATCATTGGATTCATGAAGCAGAGAATTGATAAAATGCTTCAGGCGCAGGGAGAAGTCATGGATATGATGAAAGGTCCAAGTTTGGATCATTTTGAAAGAATAACCGACACTAAAAAATTCACTGAAACCCACCTTAATATGATCTCTGAATCAAAGGAGTTCTTTAATTATGTCAGCCTCCATACTTCTTTCCCTTATGTGCTTTATTCTTTTAATGATTTGAATAATTTTATTAAGATGAGGGAGGCGATTGCCAAAAGCAGGCCGACAATAACTTTTTTTGACACCCAGATTGCCATTCTTGTTTACAAAACCTACCTGGCTGCCCTGGAAAAAGGCATTAAGATGCGTGTTGTTTTTGAAAAACAGTCTTTTGATTATCATATCAAAGTTATCAAAAAGAAATTAGGAAAAAAATTTTTTGAAAAATGGAAAAAAGAAGTCCTTGAACAATTTGACAAATACAATATCCAGGCTTATGTTCTGGAAGAATACCTGCCAATCCAAATAGATATCAATGAGCGGAGAGTAAATCTGGTTTTGAGGCATTTAGGGATCATCAATGGGATGGTAATTGGCAGCCATGAAATCACAGATTTGTACACCAAGATTTTTGCTCAAACTTGTCAAAGGGCCAAAAACGTTTTGCCCCTGATTAAGAAACTTAATTTTTGAGCACAAACTTTTTAAACAATCATCAATTCTCATTTTCCTATGAAATTCCCTAGTTATAAGCATGCTGAAATTGAGCCAGAATTAGTCAGATTTTGGGCTCATCACCAGATTATTGATAAGTTAAACAAGAAGAATAAAAAAGGCGAGAACTGGTGTTTTCTGCAGGGTCCGCCATATACTTCTGGCAGAGTGCATTTAGGCACTGCCTGGAATACTGTTTTGAAAGACATGGCTTTGCGCTACAAAAGAATGCAGGGTTTTAATGTCTGGGACAGAAACGGCTATGATGTTCATGGTCTGCCAACTGAGCACAAGGTCATGGCTAAGTTTGATTTGAAAACCAAAGAAGACATTGAAAAATTCGGCGTGGGCAAGTTTGTAGAAGAATGCATTAAATTTGCTATAGAGATGGGCGATGAAATGACCAAAGATTTCCTGCGAATGGGTTCAACATTGGATTATACAGACACCTACATGGCTTTGAAAAATGATTATATGGAAGGTGAGTGGTGGCTAGTGAAGCAGGCCTGGAAGAAAAAAAGATTGTATTTAGGGGAAAAGGTTATGACCTGGTGCGCTCACTGTGAAACTGCTCTGGCCAAGCATGAATGTGAATATGCTGAAGTAACTGATGATTCTATTTTTTTAAAATTTAAAGTGAAAGGAAAAGAAAATGAGTATCTTTTGATCTGGACAACCACTCCCTGGACAATCCCTTTTAATCTGGGAGTAATGGTCAATCCTGAATTGGACTATGTCAGAGCAAAAGTAGAAAATGAAGTTTGGATTTTGGGGAAATCTTTGGCAGCTCCAGTAATTCAGTCAGTAGCTGACAAAAAAATGGAGATTATTGAAGAATTTAAGGGCGCTGATTTAGAAGGTTTAGAGTATGAACATCCTTGGTTCGGTATAATCCCGGGAATGAAAGAGTTAAAAGAAGAATATCCTAATATTCATACAGTTGTCCTTTCTAAACAGTATGTTGATTTTACTGCTGGAACTGGCTTAGTGCATATGGCGCCTGGCTGCGGTCCAGAAGATTATGAAGTTGGCCGGGAATATAATATTCCTCCATACAATAATTTGAGTGCACAAGGAGAATTTCCAGCAGACGGGCCTTTTACCGGCCGTATCGCTAAAAAAAATGATGACAAATTCATTGAAGATTTGGGTGAGGCCGGTGTTCTGATTGCTTCTACTCCTGTTGAGCATGAATATCCCCACTGCTGGAGATGCCACGAGCCAGTAATTTTCAAAACAACCAAACAGTGGTTTTTCAAAATTGAAGATTTAAAAGAGGTTATGATTGAGGAGAACAAAAAAGTCAATTGGGTCCCTCAGACACAGGCCTTTGATGCCTGGACAACTCATTTGCGTGACAATTCAATCACTAGGCAGAGAGTCTGGGGCACACCAGTGCCAATCTGGAAGTGTTCAAACTGTGAAAATATTGAGGTGATTGGTTCTATCAAGGAATTAAAAGAAAAAGCCGGCAAGGTGCCTGAGAATCTGCATATTCCCTGGATTGACGAAGTTGAATGGACCTGCAAATGCCACGGCAAGATGAAACGCATACCAGATATTATTGATGTCTGGATTGACGCTGGCACAGCTTCATGGAACTGCCTGTATTATCCGCAGCGCAAAGATTATCTGGATAATTTTTTCCCTGTTGATTTTATTTTAGAAGCAACTGAACAAGTCAGGCTGTGGTTTAGTATGTTGTCTATCTGTTCTCAGCTTGGTTTTGGCAAGAACTGCTACAAAAATGTCTATATGCACGGCATGCTGACAGATGTTGAAGGTAGGAAAATGTCAAAGTCACTGGGCAATATTATTTCCCCTTATGAAGTGATTGACAAGCATGGGGCCGATGTTCTGCGTTATTATACCTGCGGAACAAATGCCGGCCAGGAAATGAGATTTTCCTGGGATGAGATTGCTTTGAAAGAAAGGCATTTGAATGTGCTTTGGAATATTCATAAATTGCTGATTTCTTTGGCCAAGGAAAATGGCTGGAACCCTTATGAAATGAATCTGGTTCCTGATCTGTTTGATATTGAAGAAAAATACATTTTGTCGCGGCTAAATCAAACCATTAAGAAAGTGACTGAACTGTTTGATGATTACAAGCTGGATGAGACAATTTTACCAATTGAAGAATTATTTTTGGATTTGAGCAGGAATTATGTCCAGATGATCAGGGAGAAAAGCGCAGTCGGCTCCAAGGCTGAGAAAGAGAACGTGGTTTATGTCTTGGGCCATGTCTTGTTTGAAACCTTGAAAATGTTTGCGCCAATTGCCCCTTTTATTACAGAAGCAATCTTTTTGAATCTAAAAGAAGAATTTAATTTGAAAGAAGAAAGCATCCATCACTGGAAATGGCCTGTGGCAGATGATTCAATGATTGATTTGGAACTGGAGATGCAGATGAATGCAGCTGGCTCTGTAATCCAAAGTATTTTGAATGCGCGCGAGAAAATAAACAGGACTTTGAGATGGCCGTGCAAAGAAGTAGTGGTTGTTTCCCAAGATGAAACTGTGTGTCATGCTGTTTCAGCAATGAGTGATGTGATCAAAAAACAGACCAATGTCAAGGAAATTGTTGTCCAGAAGAAAATGGAAGGTGTTTCTGAGAAACTGAAATCTGATTACAATAAAATCGGGCCTGCCTTTGGCGCTTTGTCTCCTAAAATCATCGCTAAATTGGCAATGGAAAGCCCGCAATCGATTTTAAAACATATTGACGAGGAGAATGGTTATAAATTTAAAGTTGACGGGCAGGAAGTTTGTATTACTCGCGACCATTTAATGATTGAAAAAGAAGTGCCTTATCCTTACAAGGAAAGCGAATTCAAGCACGGTTTTGTTTATTTGAGCCAGGAAGTTACAGATGCTTTGGAAGCAGAAGGATTTGCGCGTGAGCTGATGAGGCGCGTTCAGCAGTTGCGTAAAAAAGAAGGTTTAGAGAAAACAGACAAGATTGTTTTGTTTATTAAAATGGACAAGGATTTGCTTTTGACAGTTGGCGGCTTTGAAAATGACATTAAAGCCAAATGCGGTGCTGAAAAGATCAAGCTGTCTGAGATGGGTCCGGCTAAGAAGCATGCTCATTGTGATAAATTTAAAATAAAAGGAGAAGAGTTTGAAGTTTGGTTTGATAAGGTTTGATTTCTAAAACACAAATAATAAACTATCGTAGTTTTTAGCAAAATCTATCATAAAACCATAATTCATCATATAGGCTGCCTTGATGCCCATGTCAGGAACTCCCATTGCAGAGCCCATCATCTCTAACAATCCTCCTCCTTTCTGTTTCAGGAATCCGCTGCCCCCTACACCTGGATTAAGCCTTGACCACCTTTCAAGATCTTCTCTTTGAAGAAACATTGTCCATTCCTTAAAACAGTCTAGAATATCTCCAAAATTTGTCCCAATTCCCTCCATTTGTTCAGGAAACAAGTCATACTGCAGTGCCTTTGCAACAACTTGTTCGCTGTCAAGCTGGAAATCCATATCTTCTTTGCCAAATTCCATATACTTAAAGATATTAACTGCCTTGTTCCAGTTGTGCATGCCTTGCCCAGTTGAACGGTAATCAACAGACATCAAAACGCCGTGGTCAAATGATTTTCTTACGCTTCTAAAAAGCTGACCAAGACCCATATGAATTGGGTAGACTCCACTAAAATCTTTGCTGTCAATTTTCTTTGTACAAGGGCTGTCATTAACTGCCTCCATTATTTCTCTATCATAAGACAAAGGAATAAAAACGGGTGCAAACCTGATATCAGATACGTCTCTATGCTTTACTCTTTCCCTGAATCTGTTTTCAGAAATGACTCCTTTAAGGCCTAAAACAACACCAACTGCTTCTACATCTGAAGAATCCTCACCTCGACCATTCAGACAATAAGGCACCAGTTTAACGCAGTACAATTCACCACCAATCTTCAAAATCGGTTCAGTCGGCATATTGTCAATCAATTCGTTAAAATAGACCGCGCCAAAAGGCAGCCTGCCTAAATCAAAATCCAAAGCGTCAATTTGCTGCAGTGAGATTCTCTCTCTCAATCCCGACCTCGCCTTGAGTTCAGCAAGTTCTTTGGTCAGATGCTCTAATGACTTTGCAGTCAAGTCAGAGACAATATATTTTGCATTTTTAAAAGCGTCAACCACATTTTGGTATTCAGGCATGCCAAACATTTTGCTTTGCAGATGATTGATTAGATCAAAATCCAGATAACCTGGACCAGCTCCCAACCCCAAGAAAGTCATATCTGTATTCTTGGGAAGATAATACATCACTTTGGCAGCGCAGGCAAACATCAGTTCACCAAAAACCCTTCCCCCCATGGGGCTTAATATTTGGGGCAGAAGCAACATCCCTTCCTGATTAAATTTATTATGATTCTCAAAAAAACCAGTTTGGTGATAAAGACTCAGCTGTTGGAAATCCCTGTAATTCATCCCAACTTTGAGAACAGAGTCAATTGAACGAGAATCAGTCACTCTGTTGCCAGATAATAATTCTTGGGCACCGTCAAAGCCGCCCAATAAACGATGATTAGGGTATTTTTCCTCATTGTAATCAACCAGCCAGTCAATCATGCCTGGATCAAGATTTGGAAATTGTTCTTTGTGTTTTTGTTTGTCTTTTCTTTTTAATTCTTCAATAGGATCAGAATTTCTTTTTTGTTTCTTTGCCTGTCTAACTTTTCTTCTCTGCTTCTTGTCTTTTTTCATGTTAAAAAACTTCAATCAAAAAACTAATCATACTGAACTGTCTTCTGGATATAATTTGATTTGTCTTTAAACTCCTCAAAGTCTTTAGAACCTTTATCACATAAAGTTATTAATGGTTCGGTTAACCCTAATTCTAAACCTATCATAAGTGAGTCATTTAATAATCCTGAAACTTGATCATTAGTAAGGACATCTCCCAAATCTTTTGTTTTTTCATTAAATTCTTTACAATCTGTTCTGATAAATGCAACTGATGTTCTTGTAATTTTTGTTTCCTCCAAATATTTTAGAAATCACTTCTTTTTAAATAAAAATCTATTCTTTCTCAACTAATTCTTCAGCAGCTTCTTCTGCTTTTTCTTCTGGTAAGCTTTCTTCTTTCTCAACAACTTTTTCAACTGTCTTTTCAACAACTTTTTCTTCTACTTCCTTGACTACCTTTTTGACCGGTTCTTTTTTAGGCGCTTCTTTTATTTCTTCAACAACTTCTTCAACTGCTTCTTCAGCAACTTCCTCTGTTTCCTGGCCCGGGATACTTTCCCTTTCCAAGCCCATAAACTTGACCTGGAAGGCCTTGACAGGATAAATTTTGGTCAGGAATTTTTTCATTTCCATCTGAAGTTTATGTGAAATCAGCTTGTCAACTAAATTGCCAAAATTAATTTTTTTAACTTCCTCGGTTAATTTCTTAATCATGGTATTCTTTAATCTGGTGCTGTTGGAATGCTTGGTCTTATGGGCAGTCAAAATCAAGGTTTTAATTCTGACTTTTCGGTTGTCAGAGGTCAAGACAACAAAGCTGTCGTCAGAGCGGTCATTGTTTCTTCTGACCATTTTTTTGATAGAAGTTGGTGTTAGTTTATAACCAACAATT
>JAHWGZ010000049.1 GCA_019323755.1 Candidatus Woesearchaeota archaeon | reverse complement strand
GAGTTCAAGCAGCTTATAGTTTTGGGCCAAATATTGAAGCAACTTTACTAAGCCAGCAGCCAGACCCAGTCAAGCCAGGAGAAATTGTTGAAGTCAGATTTAAGATTGAGAACAGCGGAACAGCAGCGACAAGCGAGATTCTAGTTGAGATTATGCCTGAATTTCCTTTTAGTTTGTATTCTGGTGAAGCAGTGGTTAATGTCGGAAAAATGAGAGCTGGACAAACTGGAGCTGATGCTTCGATTGTAGCGTTTAAATTAAAAGTTGATGAAAAGGCAGTTGAAGGGGACAATGAAATTGAATTAAGAGTCAAGATAGCTGATGATGTCTGGAAAAGTTATACAGAAGAAAATTTTATGGTCAGAGTTGAGAGCCCGGATTCAATTTTGTCTTTAGAAGGAATTTATACACAGCCAGAACAAATGGTGCCGGGCCAGGATGCTAAGTTGTATATCAAATTGAATAATCAAGCTGACAATATTCTGAGAAATATCAAATTAAGTCTGGATTTAGATGATGTGCCAATAGTGCCGACTGATTCTTCTGATGAAAAAAGCGTTTATCAAATCAAAGCAGGAGAAGAAGAATGGGTTGTTTTTAATTTAGTGGCTGAAGCAGATGCAGAAGCAAAAATTTACAAGGTGCCGGTGGATTTGACTTATTATGATGTGGCAGGAAATTTATATTCAAAAGAAACAACCATTGGATTGAAAATCGGCGATGAACCAGAACTGCTGCTGTATATTTCTGAAACAGAAGTTTATGCCAAAGGGCAAAAAGGTGCAGTGACAATTACAATTGCCAACCACGGCTTAGCCAATGTCAAACTGATGAAGATGACTTTGATGCCTTCTGAAAATTATGAAGTGATTTCAGCTAATGAGGTTTATATTGGTGATGTTGATACTGATGATATTGAAAGCCAGGATTTTGATGTTTATGTAAGCAAAGGAAAGGAAACTGTTGATTTGCTGGTAAAATTGGAATATAGAGATGCCAATAACAAAAAAATTACAGAGAATTATCAAGTGCCGTTGAAATTGTATTCCAGCTGGGAAGCCAGGAAATTTGGCTTGAAAAAGAGCAGCAGCTGGGTCTGGCTGATTGTTTTAGTTATTTTAGGTGTAGTTGGTTATTTCTTGTATCATAGATACTGGCGTAAGAAAAAGAAAAATAACAAACAATGATAACTGATTATTTCAAGTTATCTTATAGAAGCATTAGAAGCAGAAAGCTACGCAGCTGGCTAACTATGATTGGAATTTTTATTGGAGTGACAGCTGTGGTCAGTCTGATTTCTTTGGGCCAGGGTTTGCAGGATTCAATCAATGAAGAGTTTCAAAAAATCGGCACAAACAGAATTATAATTACTCCGGGAAGCGGTGCTTTTGGGCCAACAGGTAGCGGTTTGGCCATAGGGCAAATAACTGAGGATGATTTGGAGGTAGTCAAGCGCGTCAAAGGAATTGATATAGCGGCTGGGGTTTTGACAAAAAGCGCCAAAGTTGAATTTAAAGATGAAGTCCAATACCTGAGCATCTGGGGTTTTCCCACTGACAAAGACGGCGAGGACTTGATTGACGGAACTAATTTTTTTGATATAGAAAACGGCAGGCAATTTAAAAATGGTGACAGATACAAGATAATTTTGGGTTATAACATAGCTGAGGATTCTTTTGACAAAAAAATTTTAGTGGGCAATAAAATGATGATTAATGACCAAACCTTTAGTGTATTAGGAATCCAAAAAAAAGCAGGCACGGGAGTGCATGATGCAATCATAAGGATTCCTCTTGAGACAGCCAGGGAATTATTTGATGAGCCAGAAGAAATCTCAACAATTTTTGCCTTTACTCAAAATGGTTTTGAGCCAGAGAAAGTAGTTGAGGATATTAAAAAGGCATTAAGGAAGCACCGGGGAGTTGATGAAGGAGAAGAAGATTTTTCTGTTTCAACTGCCTCTCAAACAATTGAACAGTTAAACCAGGTTTTAGATATTGTGACAATTGTAATTGTAGGAATTGCGGCAATTTCTATTGTGGTTGGAGGCATTGGAATCATGAATACAATGTACACCACAGTTATAGAAAGAACAAAAGAGATTGGAGTAATCAAAGCCTTGGGAGCAAAAAATGGCCAGATCATGTTTTTGTTTTTGGTTGAATCAGGAATGCTGGGATTAGTGGGTGGTTTAATTGGTTTGGTTTTGGGGTTGGGGATTGCAAAATCAGGGGAATATTTAGCAGTGATATTGGGAGCAGACATATTTAAGATTCATATTAGTGTTACTTTAATTGTAGGGGCGTTGTTATTTTCTTTTTTACTAGGCGCTCTTTCAGGATTACTGCCAGCCAGGCAAGCTTCGATGCTGCAGCCAGTGGAGGCTTTAAGGAAAGGAAAATGATAAAAGATTACACCAAATTTGCTTTTAGAACTTTTAAAGTCAGAGGAATTAGAACCTTTTTAACAATGTTGGGAATCTTTGTTGGCATTGCAGCAATTGTCAGTCTGATTTCTTTGGGCCAGGGTCTGGAAAATGCAATCACTGAGCAGTTTGAGATGCTGGGAACAAATAAGATTATTGTTTCGCCGGCCGGCACTTTTTTTGGTTTTGGCGGAGAAGCATCGTCAGATTTAACAGAAGATGATTTAGATATTATTAATAAAGTTAAAGGAGTGAAAACTGCTGGCGGCATGCTTTACAAATTTGCCAATGTCAAGTTTGGCAATGAGATTAAATACACTTTTGTGATTGGTTTGCCCCTAGACGAATCAGGCCAAATAATCCAAGATATGTCTGGTTTTGATGTTGAAAAAGGAAGAGATTTGAAAGAAGGCGACAAATACAAAGTGACAGTGGGAGATTTTCTAGCACAAGGAGATTTTTTTGAGAAAAAAGTCCAAGTCAGGGATAAAATTGAAATTGAAGGGCAAGAGTTTTCAGTAATCGGCCAGGTGGCAAGAATTGGCAATCCAGCAGATGACAGCCAGGTTTATATCCCAATGGAGACAGCGCGTGAATTATTTGACGAGCCTTTAAAATTAGATTTTATCATGCTGGAGGGTGTCAAGGGAATTGATATGGCAGATTTGGCTGAGGATATTGAAAAAGATTTGAGAAAACATCGGGGAGTAAAAGAAGGGGAAGAGGATTTCAATGTGCAGACCTTTGAAGAGTTAATGGACACTTATTCGACCATATTAGTTATTGTCCAAGCAGTCTTGATTGGGATTGCCTCAATTTCCTTGCTAGTGGGGGGAGTAGGGATTATGAACACAATGTACACCTCGGTTTTGGAAAGGACTAATGAGATTGGAGTGATGAAAGCAATTGGCGCTCAAAACAAAGATATTTTAGCAATCTTTTTAATTGAATCTGGTTTTTTAGGATTAATCGGAGGAGTGATTGGTATTTTAATTGGAGTGGGCATTGGAAAATTAGTTGAGTTTGGAGCAGCACAACAAGGTTTGGATATTTTAAAAGCAAGTTTTCCCTGGTATTTAATTTTGGGTGCGTTATTGTTCTCATTTTTAGTAGGAGCAATTTCAGGGGTAGCACCAGCACGGCAGGCATCTAAGCTAAAACCAGTTGATGCATTGCGTTACGAATAATGAAAAAAAGCATAATCAGATTGGATAATGTCAAGAAGACATATTTTATAGGAGATATAGAAGTGCCGGCAGTCAGGGGCATTAGTTTAGAAGTTAAAAGGGGAGAGTTTATGGCTTTGGTCGGGCCTTCGGGCTGCGGCAAATCAACTTTAATGAATTTAGTGGGAGCTTTGGATATTCCAACCGAAGGCAGGATTTTTTTAGAAGACAAGGATATTGCCCAGATGTCTGAATCTGCTTTGGCTAATATTAGGGGAAGAAAAATCGGTTTTATTTTCCAACAGTTTAATTTGATTACAACTCTGGATGCCTTGGGCAATGTGGTACTACCAATGATTTTCCAAGGTTATAGCGAGGAAAAGAGAAAGGCCAGAGCTGAACGTTTATTAAAAATGGTGGGTTTGGGAGACAGAATGCATCACAAACCCAATGAACTTTCTGGGGGACAGCAGCAAAGGGTAGCTATTGCCCGGGCTTTGGCCAATAATCCGGATATGATCCTAGCAGACGAGCCAACTGGTAATTTGGACAGTAAAAGCGGCAGGCAAATCATGGATTTATTAGGACATTTGCATTTAAAAGAAGGCAAGACAATTGTGATGGTAACACATGACCTGCATTTGGTCCAATATGCCCACCGAGTGATTCATCTGAAAGACGGGTTGGTTTTAAAAGAAAGAATTATTTCTAAGGACCACCATCACAGGGAAAGATAAGCCTGGAGTTTAATAAAATTTATAAAGAAATCAAAATGATTTGAGGTATAACACGGGGGTGCTATTTATGGAAGAAAAAAAAGAACATGAAGCAAAACATGAACATCAGGAACATCATGTTCATCATGTAAAACATAAGAAAAAAACCAACATTTGGATGTATGCATCTGTTGTTTTGGTTATTTTGTTAGCGGTTTCTCTTTATTTTAATTTGGGTTCCTCAAGCGGAGATCTTTCCTCTGATAAGGCCAGCGATAAATTTATGAGTTTTGTCAATAATAATTTACTGGAATCAGGGATGACTGCTGATTTGAAGAATGTCAAAGAAGCAAATGGTGTCTATGAAATGGAATTGGATGTAGGCGGACAATCATTTGTTTCTTATATCACCAAAGACGCAGAAATTTTCTTTCCACAGGGCTATGTAATTGCTGATTTGGAAGAAGAATTAAGCGGAGCAGCTAGTGCTGGTGAAGTAGAGACAGCAGCACCAATATCTGTCAAATCTGATGTGCCAAATGTCAAGATGTTTGTGATGAGTTTCTGCCCATATGGACAGCAAGCTGAAAACGGTTTAGGGCCAGCCTTGGATGTCCTAGGAGATTCTGTTGAATTTGAACCTCATTTTGTAATCTATAGTGACTATGCCTCAAGAATGGGGGCAAGCTGGGATGCTTTTTGCTGGGATGAAGAAGAAAAATACTGCTCAATGCATGGCATTGGAGAATTAAATGAAGACATCCGGCAATTGTGTATCTATGACCAAAATCCTGGAAAATGGTGGGATTATGTCAATGGAATTAATGCTGAATGTGACTATACCAATGTTGATACTTGCTGGGAAAATGTAGCAGAAGATGTAGGCTTGGATGTTTCAAAGATTAAAACCTGCTTTGATGAAAAAGGAGAATTATTTTTGAAAAAAGAAGTCTTGTTAAACCAGCAGTATGGAGTTCAAGGTTCTCCAACAGTCTTGATAAATGACCAGCCTCACAATGGCGGCAGGGCACCTGAAAATTATAAGCAATCAATTTGCAGTGCCTTTAATGACGCGCCAGAAGAATGCGGAGAAGCATTGAGTACAACAGGAGCTGCAGCTACAGGAGACTGCGGTTAAATTTTTTTTCTCTTTTTTAAAATGTTTGATGATGTTCTAAAAAATATTGAGAAGATTAAGTTAGTGATGAATTTAAATGAAAAAGAAGTTGAAATTCTAAAAACTCCGCGAAGAGTGCATAAAGCAGAGATTGAGGCAGGCGGCAAGAAATATCCGGCCTATCGAGTGCAGTATAATGATGCACGAGGACCAACTAAAGGAGGCATTAGATTTCATCCAGAAGTTGATGAAGACGAAGTCAAGGCTTTGGCTTTTTGGATGTCTTTGAAATGCGCAGTTGTAGGCATTCCTTATGGCGGAGGCAAAGGCGGGGTCACAGTTAATCCTAAGGAATTGAGTTCTGAGGAGATGGAAGAATTAAGCCGTAATTTTGTGAAGGCTTTTGCTGATCATCTGGGGCCTTGGAAAGATATTCCAGCGCCCGATGTTTATACCAATGCTCAAGTAATGGCCTGGATGCTGGATGAATTTGAGAAAATTAAAGGTGAGCACGCACCAGCTATGATTACAGGCAAGCCTTTGGAGTTGGGCGGCAGTCTAGTTCGTGATATTGCTACAGCCCAAGGCGGAGCTTTTGTTTTAAAGGAATTAATAAGCAGACT
>JAHWGZ010000048.1 GCA_019323755.1 Candidatus Woesearchaeota archaeon | reverse complement strand
GATGACTTGGTCTAGGTCGTCTTTGAAAAGCTGATGATTTAAATGGCAGTGGACGTCGACTATCATGATACCTTAAATTAAAGTAAAGTTTATAAAGTTTAAGTTAAAATTGAATGGTTATGAGTTCAGTTAGAAAGTTCGGATCATAAAGATTTCTTTTATTTAATTAGCTGGCTCTTTAATGTTTATAGGTGATATCTATGGAATTAAACTATATCAAAGATGATAAAGAAAATAAGTATGTCAAGAGGGTGCTGACATTAGATGATTATCCAGAAGTCAAAGGCTGGGATTTTTCACAGTCGTTTGATTTTGACAAATTTATCAATCAATATTTTCACACTGGCTTCCAGGAGACTAATCTAAAGAAAGCCATTGATGTAATCAAGGAAATGAAAAAGGAAAAGGCCAAGATATTCCTGGCTTTTACATCAAATATGGTTTCTTCTGGTTTAAGAGAAGCAATCTGTTATTTAGTCAAAAACAAATTAGTTGATGTTTTGGTGACAACTGCCGGCGGTGTAGAAGAAGATATGATCAAATCTTTAAAGAAATTTGTAATTGGTGATTTTTCTGCACCAGGTTCGATGTTATTGGAGAATGGAATTAACAGGACGGGCAATATCTTTGTGCCAAATGACAGATATTATTTGTTTGAAAAGAATTTGGTGCCGTTCTTAGAAAGAATGCATGAAAAGCAGCAGGGAAAACCAATCAGCTGCGAGGAATTTCTTTTTAATCTAGGCGAGCATATCAATCATGAAGAAAGCATTTTGTACTGGGCCTGGAAAAATAAGATTCCATTCTTTTGCCCGGCAATTACAGACGGGGCTTTAGGAGATATGCTTTATTTCTTCAAGAAAAGGAAAAAAGACTTTTATGTTGATGTAACTCAGGACATGACCAGGATTGTGGATTTGGCAATGAATTCAGAAAAAACCGGATTGATTGTTCTGGGCGGCGGTGTGGTCAAGCATCATGTCTTGAATGCGCAGATATTCAGGGAAGGCTGTGATTATGCTGTGTTTGTCAACACAGGCCAGGAATTTGACGGTTCTGATTCAGGCGCCAGGCCAGATGAAGCAGTGAGCTGGTGCAAGATCAAGCCTGACGGCAAGGCAGTTAAAGTAACTGCAGACGCTACATTGGTTTTTCCCTTGATGGTACAGGCATGTTTTACACAAAATATATAAGTGACTGTCAATTTTTTAAAGCAAAACGGAGGCAGCGAAAATCATAGATTTTCTGGTCTCCAAAATAACTTTTGGAGGGATGTTTAATGGCAATTGTAGGAATCAATTTAACCAAAATTAATGCTGAAAAAAAAGAAGCCAAAGGAGGCAAAGTCAGCATCAACAATAATATTTCTATTAAAAATGTGGAAGAAAAAGACCTGTCTTTAGGTGCTTCAAAGCAAAAGGGTTTGAGATTTAATTTCTTGTTCAAATGTGAATATGCACCTGAAGTAGGCAGCATCAATCTTGAAGGCAGTGTCATGTTTTTGGCAGATGCAGTTAAGAATAAAGCTATTAAAGAAGGCTGGGACAAAGGCAAGAATGTTGCTCCTGAAATAATGGAATCTGTTTTAAATTCAGCTTTAAACAGGTGCAATATTGAAGCTATCAAGATAAGCCAGGATATGAATTTGCCAAGCCCGGTTCCAATGCCAAGGCTGCAGCGCAAACAAGCTAAAAAAGCTGCTAAATAATTTATTTTTATTACTTTTTAGTTAGGAAAATAGAAAAATTTATAAAGGATTTCTAGTAAAAATTAACTAGAAAATGGCAAATGAATTAAGACTTAAAGTTGCAGAAGCTGTTCAGGATGATGTCAACAAAGGCATAGTCAGAATAGATTCTGGCTTTATGAAAGAACTGGGAATCAATTCAGGAGATATTGTTGAAATAGAAGGCAGTCGGAAAACTGTGGAAATTGCTGACAGAGCTTATCCTGGAGACATTGGCTTGAATATTATCAGGATGGACGGAGATACCAGGCGCAATGCCAAGACTTCTATTGGAGAATTAGTTACTGTCCGCAAAGTTGAAGTTAAAGAAGCTAAAAAGATTTCAATTGCACCGGCTAGAAAAGGGATTATGGTAAGGGCTTCACCGCAAGTCTTTAAGCAAGGTTTGTTGGGCAGGGCATTAGTTAAAGGAGATATTGTTTCCCTGGGCGGAACCAAAAGAAGAAGGACAACTATGGCTGGTTCACCTTTGGAAGATGTTTTTTCTAAGATGCTGGATGAAAGTTTTAGCATGGGTTTTGGATTTGGGGATTTGAAATTTATGGTAGTTAACACAACTCCGGCTAAAGAAGCAGTGATAATCACTGAAAATACTGAAGTTGAATTTAATCCTCAGGCAGTGGAATTAAAAGAAGAGCCGATTGTTGAAGTAAATTACGAAGATATTGGCGGTTTGCAGGAAGAAATCAAGAAAGTTAGGGAAATGGTTGAGCTGCCGTTGAAACATCCTGAGATTTTTGAACGTCTTGGTATAGAAGCACCGAAAGGTGTTTTACTTCATGGTCCGCCTGGCACTGGTAAGACACTATTGGCTAAGGCAGTGGCTTCTGAAACAAATTCAAATTTTAGTTTGATTAATGGTCCTGAGATTATGTCTAAATTTTACGGGCAATCTGAAGAAAATTTAAGAAAGAAATTTGAAGAGGCTGAGAAAAATGCACCTTCAATTATTTTTATTGATGAAATTGATGCAATTGCAACTAAAAGAGAGGAAACCAAAGGAGATGTTGAGAAAAGAGTTGTGGCTCAATTACTGGGTTTGATGGATGGTTTGAAAAGCCGTGGTAAAGTTGTAGTAATTGCTGCAACTAACATGCCGAATTTACTTGATCCTGCTTTACGAAGACCTGGAAGATTTGACAGAGAAATTGAAATTGGTGTGCCTTCTAGACAAGGCCGATTGGATATTTTGAAGATTCATACCAGAAATATGCCTTTGGACAAGGATGTCAAGCTAAAAGAATTTGCTGATATAACCCATGGTTTTGTAGGCGCTGATCTTTCGTCTTTGGCAAAAGAAGCTGCTATGGTAGTGTTGCGCAGAGTATTGCCTGATTTAAAATTAGATGAAGAAAATCCAATTCCAAAAGAAGTTCTGGAAAAACTAAGAGTGACTCAAAATGATTTTAAAGAAGCGCTTAAGGTTGTTAGACCTTCTGCAATGCGTGAAGTATTGGTAGAAGTGCCGAATGTAACCTGGGAAGATATTGGCGGTATGGGTGAGGTCAAAGAAGAACTAACAGAAGCGATTGAATGGCCTTTGAAAAATCCAAAGATGTTTGAGAAATTGGGGATTAGACCACCTCGGGGTGTGTTGTTATATGGCGCGCCTGGAACTGGGAAAACTTTGATTGCCAAAGCAGTGGCTAAACAAAGTGAAAGTAATTTTATTTTAGTTAATGGTCCTTCGTTATTATCAAAATGGGTTGGTGAGAGCGAGAAAGCTGTACGTGAAGTGTTCAGGAAAGCGCGGCAGACTGCACCAACTATAATTTTCTTTGATGAAATTGATTCTTTGGCACCAAAAAGACACGGCGAAAGCACTGATTCAGGTGTGACTGAAAGAATTGTTAATCAGTTACTGACTGAAATGGACGGTTTGGAAGGTTTGAATGATGTGGTGGTGATAGCAGCCACTAACAGGCCGGATTTAATGGATCGGGCTTTGTTAAGGCCTGGCAGGTTTGACCGTATAATTTTGACTCCGGTGCCTGATAAAGCAACTCGTGAGAAAATCTTTGCAGTTCATACTAAAAACATGCCTTTAGACAAAGATGTGAAAATAAAAACACTAGCTGAGAAAACAGATATGTATGTGGGCGCTGATATTGAATCTGTTTGCCGGGAAGCAGCCATGTTTGCTCTGCGTGAAGACATGAAAAGCAAAAAAATTACAATGAAACATTTTGAAGCAGCTTTGGAAAAAGTCAAAGCTTCGGTAACTGAAGAAATTGAAGATGTTTATGAAGAGATTAAAGATTCTTTGAAACGCGCTCGTGCAAAAGAGATGAAGGAAAAGGTTGATTATTTTGGATGATGAAAACCTACAGAAAAACCATGACCCGGGACAACGGGCTGATTGTACAAGAAGTTTGGAGTTCTGCTTTTGTTGAAGGTTTTAAAAAAATTACTGGAGAAGAAAATCCTTTTACACCGCCGTTAATTTATTATGTTGATGATGGTGCCACAGAGATTTGGGAAAGTGATGACTCATTCAGGTGGTTTAAGGACAGACTATTGGAAAGGAATAATCAAGGTTTAGACTTCTTTAATAAGAATTATCAAGAGTACCAAGAACTCCTTAAGAAAATGGAGGCATACAGGGAAAAGGGCATTTTGTCCCTGGAAGAGCTAAAAGAACTTGTTCAACACATGTTTCATGCGTCAAGACTTTTTGCTGTATTGTATTACAGCTCTTATGACGAGCGAACACCAAAAGAAGTCAGAGAAAAGGCTTTGGCTTGGCGAGAAAAAGATGAATTGTATGATATTTATGAGAAAGTAATAAAAGATTCTCTTTCAAATATTGAACCAAGAATCAAAGGCATGGAATTGGTTATTACTACAGATGATTTAGACAATATTCCTTCAAATGGTGCTCTTAAGGAAAGAATGAACAATTCAGTGTTTATTCCAAAACAAAAATTAGAAACAATTAAGTTGAATGAATTCTTGAAACAAAACAGCAAATATAATTTTGTTTTTGAAAAAATTAGTGAGGAGACAGTTGAAAAAGGAATTTTGCGCGGGAGTTGTGCAATGACAGGAAATGTCAGAGGAAGAGTTAGAATATTAAGGAGAAAAAACCAGGTTTCAGAGCTTTTGGAAGGGGAAATTTTAGTCAGTCCAATGACCACTCCTGATTTTGTGCCGGCTATGGAAAGAGCTGCTGCAATTGTGACCGATGAAGGCGGCATCACCTGCCATGCAGCAATTGTCTCGCGGGAAATGGGAAAGCCTTGTGTAGTTGGAACTAAAGTCGCAACACAGGTCTTGAATAACGGAGATATGGTTGAAGTAAATGCTGAAGAAGGAACAGTGAGGAAGCTATGAAACAATACTACAAAGACATGAGCAGAGACGCTATGGTAAGTATGTTGGAAGTTTGGTATTATGGAGAGACCACTGGTTTCAAAGACTGGTATGGAAAAGAGATACCATTCAAACCAGAAATAATCATGGACAATAATGAAGGTCTGACTGATGCCTATTATGATCCAGAAGGGGTGGAATGGGTCAAGAATTATCCCTTGGAATTAATTAAAAATAATCCTGATTTTATCAAAAGTGCTGTTAAAAGATTCCTTCGACTGGTTGAGGAAACATTAGAACCAATCTGGAAAGCTGATAAAGCTTTAACCAAGGGTGAATTAAAACAGTTCTTCCTTGACATGAAACTGGCCTGGACTGGGCTTGAGATAAGCTTCCGTTTTCCTTACTGCAAGAATGCCAAAAAAGAAGACCTTGATGCTGCAAAAGAAGCCAGAGTAAAAACCGAACGTTTTTTTGATTTAGGCAACCACATAGTCAAGATATCTTTAGAGAAACTTTATCCAGAGTTGGGAGATTTAATAAAATATTTGACCATTGAAGAAGCAACAGAAGGGAAGTTGCCATCCACTGAAACTCTAAAACAACGAGCCAAGCATTACATCATTGTTGAGAATAAATTATTTGACAAATCTCTTGAAGAAATAGAAAAGATTTATGGTATTTCTGTAGAAAGGACTGAGTTTGATTCAGATATTAAAGAATTAAGAGGCACGGTAGCCAGTACAGGAATAGTCAAAGGAAAAGTTAAACTGGTAAGAACACTGGATAAACTTAAAGAAGTTGAGAAAGGAGATATTTTAGTTGCTCCGATGACTACGCCAGATTATGTTCCGGCCATGGAAAAAGCTGCGGCCTTTGTCACAGATGAGGGTGGGATGACTTGCCATGCAGCAATTGTGTCCAGAGAAATGGGCAAACCGTGCTTGATCGGGACAAAGATTGCAACTAAAATTTTTAAAGATGGTGATTTAGTAGAAGTAGACGCTGAAAAAGGAATAGTTAAAAAATTATAATTTTCATTTTCTTTTAGTGGTGAGTAAAGTTTATATACAACCGGCTTCGGCGTTCTGAATGTGATGAAAAAAGGAAAAGTGATGTAAGGTTGTACAATTCTATTTATATTGAGTTCTTAACTCAGGAAATCAATGACGAGGAAAAGAGAGAAGAATTCCTTAACAGAATAGAGAGAGAACTAAAGGAACAAGCAGGCGATGATGTGGCCTGGGACTGCCGGGCAATGCTGACAGAAGCACTGGGCAATGCCATGGATCACGGCAATTTGGAATTAAGAGTAAGAACCCAGGAAGCCAGAAATGAAAGACTTAAGGATCTACAATATGCTCGTAAAAAAATTTCAGTGCATTATTTAATACTTGAAGGGTGTGTGTCATTAACTGTTTATGATGAAGGCAATGGTTTTAACCACAATAAAATGTTCAGAAAATTAAGAAACGGCGGCGTAGGTGTTAATGAATATAAAGGGATGAGAATTATCAATTATTTAGCAGATGAGTTTTATTTTAATGAGAAAGGGAATGCCCTGACAATGATGAAATATTTTAACAACCTTTAAAAAGTCTAAATTTTTATCTAAGCATATGAAACAGGTGGTTTTGGTCTTATTATTGTTATTATTGATTCCTTTAGTTTCTGCAGTGGATTATCCTTCTCCAAAAGGCTATGTTTCTGATTATGCTGATGTAATTTCTCCGGAATATGAAGCACAAATCAATGCTTTGGCTGGACAGATTGAAACAGAGACAACTGCAGAAATAGCTATTTTGACTGTAAATGATTTTGGAGATACTGATATCAATAATTATGCTGTGGGTTTGTTCAGAGAATGGGGAATCGGCAAAAAAGATGTTAATAACGGATTGTTGATTTTAGTCAAGCCAAAAGTGGAGGGGCAAGACGGAGAATGGAGAATTGAAGTTGGTTATGGTATGGAGGGTTTGATTACAGATGGAATAGCCGGCAGGATTGGTAGGAATGTGATGGTGCCAAGGTTTATTGAGGGGGACTATGGTAAGGGAATTTTTGATGCTGTGGCTGAGATTAATGGTTATATTTCTGGCGAAGAGGAAATTGTCAGCAAATACCAAAGTTCTGATGTAACCAGTGATTTGAATTATTTTTATGTTATTTTTTTCATTGCTTTGATTGTGGGGGGAATTGTTGGTGCAGCCACTAAAAAAGTTAAAAATAAAAAAGTTAAATGGGGCGTGAGATTGGGTGTAGGCGCAGCAGTTTTTATTGGTTTAATCTTCTGGAGCTGGATTTTAGCAATTATTTTTCTAGCATTATATTTTTTAATGTCTTTGGGCCGGGGCGGCCGAGGATTTTTCTTTTTTGGCGGGCCAAGATTTGGCGGAGGCCATGGCGGCGGAGGTTTTGGCGGTTTTGGCGGAGGGTTTTCTGGCGGTGGCGGAGCAGGTGGAAGATGGTAAGTTTTTTAAATTAAGTTCAAATAACATATAAAAGGTGGTTATCATGAAAAAAAATGTAAAAAAACATCTTTACTGGATTATTCCAGTTGCAATTGTAGTTTTACTTTTATTCTGGGTAGTGGGAAGTTACAATGGATTAGTTAGCCAGGATGAGAATGTCAAGAAAAGTTGGGCTAACGTTGAGTCAACCTATCAAAGAAGGGCTGATTTAATTCCAAATTTAGTCAACACTGTCCAAGGCGCAGTAAATTTTGAAAAAGAAACACAGACCAAGATTGCTGAATTAAGAACCGGTGCTACAGCCATTAAGACTGAGATCAGCAATGCTCAAACCCCTGCTGAACTTGATGCAGCTGGTGAAAAGCTTGATAACATAGTTTCTGGTTATAGAGCACTAAATATCAACGTTGAAAATTAGCCTCAATTGAAAGCGACTGAGAATTTTTTAGATTTGCAAACTCAACTAGAAGGAACTGAGAATAGAATCAATGTAGAAAGACAGGATTACAACAAAGCGGTTCAGAGTTACAACATCAGGGTCAGAAGAGTACCAACCAACATTATAGCATCTTTATTTGGTTTTGAAACTAAAGAATCGTTTAAATCACAAGAAGG
>JAHWGZ010000007.1 GCA_019323755.1 Candidatus Woesearchaeota archaeon | reverse complement strand
TTTTGCCAATAGAAGCAGTGGCCACCCCTTTTCCAACGCCGGAAATAACACCACCAACAACGATGATATACTTTGTTTGCATAATTGGGGGAAATTGAGATGGTTTAAATAAATTGTTATATAAGAAAATATAGTTTTTATTTGTGGTAAACTATAAAAATAAAAAGATTATTGGATTTTTATGACAGAACTAATTGCCTGTTTGTCAACAGGAAAAGGGACTTGGGCCCATGTTTCTAGTTTGATTGAAAAAGCAGACTGGAAAAGGGTTTTTTTGGTGACAAATGAATTTGGATTGAGATTTGACTTAAAAGGCAAGGGAGAATTTATAGTAACTGATTTTGATAAAGGAATTGATTCTGTGGTTAGTGATATTGTTAAACAATTAAATAGGAAATTAAAAGGTTTGGAAGTGGCTTTGAATCTGGCTTCTGGCACTGGCAAAGAGCATATGGCTATAATCTCTGCTTTGATGAAACTAGGGGTAGGATTTAGATTAGTGGTGTTAACAAAAGAAGGCATTAAAGAAATTTAATTCATAACTTCATACCACTGAAGAATAATGCGGTCAGTGGCTTTGAGAAGGTCGTAATCACGGCCTTTTAAGACAAGACAATTACCTTTTAATTCTATTGCCGGGCCTGGCTCCTGAGCAAAATAAATGACAGCTTTATCTGAACTAGTGCAGTCAACAAGAGGCCTGTTTTGACATTGCTGGGTTTCATTACGGTCGCAGGCACCAACTGGTTTGCGGTGGATAATCATAGCCAGGTTCTGGCTTAATTCACTGACAGCAGTAGCCAGATAATCATCGCTGGTAAGAGGATTAAAAGTAATGTAAACTTCTTCCTGGTCAAAAGTGTTGTTAAGTTTTCCTTGAATAGGGATATCTTCTAAGTCGCGAGGACCAAAGTGCAAAGGAATCTGGTAAACTTTATTTTCGTATTCCACTTCAGTGTACCACAACCCATCAAATAAAATAAAGGAGTATTGATTATACATGTAACCCTGGTCTTCTGGCAAATCACCCTCAAGATTTTTCTGGAAAAGGTCGCTGACAGTAACAGCCTGGCCAGTGGGCGGGAAAAAATAATTTTTAACTGGAAGAAAACCAATAACTAAAATAAAAATAACAACAATAGCAGCCACAAGATAAATAAATTTTTTAGGAATGGGCTCTGAGGTTTCTTGCTCTTCTGAAGCAGCCTTTTCTATTTGGATTTCTTCCTGTTCATCCAAAGGTTCTATTTTAATTTCATCCATTGATAACACCCAAGATTTGATAAATAATTCTTTCTGTGAGTTTAAGATGGTCTATGTTAGTTTGAGCATTTAAAGTATAACAATTGTTTTTATAACTTATGGATGTTTCATTTGATTTTTGATAGACAATGACTGGAACATAAGGGGTGGCATTCTGACAAGTAACTTTGGGAAGGTCATAATCCTCTGAAAATTTAATAATCCCATGACTGAAGTAAGTGTTGGTCAGCTGGCCAGTCAAATCAAATTTTAATCTGCTGAGGTCAATGTATTCATTGGTTTCATTAGGGTCAAAAGAGACATAGATTAAAGGGACATTGAGATTTTCAGGATTAGTGAGATTAATATAATCCAGTTCAGAAGGATGATGGTAAAAATTGACTTCGTAATTGTTGATAATAGTAGTCCACTGATTGTTTTTGTAAATAAAGCGATGATTGTTGTATTTTAACTGGCTTTGATTGTCGCTGTCCAGACCAATAAGAATGCTGCTGCCAATCATTAAAACAACGATGGTTATGGCTATGATAACAAACCACTTTTTGGAATTGCTTTTCTTTTTTCTCATTTTTGCATCTTTTTGAGATAATTGTTTAAAGTGATTTTAACCTGTTCTTTTAAATCTTTTTCTATACTTAAAGAGTTGATTTGTTTTTGCCAGTCGATTTTAGGGAGTTTGGTTAAGGTTGAGGTGAATTTTCGGTTTGCTTTTTTGACTTGGGCTTCAAATTTTTTGGCGTGTTTGGTGTTGAAAAGTTTGATGGAAGGAAATTTAGTTAAGTGGTCAGCTCCGGCATTGAGGAGATGGTGAATTTCATCTAACCGGTTAACCCAGGAGCCAGCAATAATTTGGAGTTTAGGAAATGTTTTTCTTGTTTTTTTAATCCATTGAATGTAATATTCTGTTTTTGGTCCTTTTTTGAAAGGAGTTCCTTGATGGGGGTTGAGGGCGTAGAAAGTAATTCTGTTAATTTTGTATTTTTTGATAAAGTTTTTTAGAGAAGGAAAGTCCTCTAGAGTTTCTCCCAAGCCAATAATTAAGGTCATTGATTTTTTTAATTTTAATTTATCACAGGACTTAAACATTTTTTCAATTGGTTTAATGGGTTTAGAAGGGCAGATTTTTTTGTGTAGGTGTGGGTTGATGACTTCAATAGCTCCAGTGACTCCTTGGATATAAGGCTTAAAAGCTTGGAGTTCTTTTTTGTTTAATACCCCAATGTTGAGCCAGAGTTTTTTTTGATTAATTTGTTTGATGATTTTAGTGATGTTAACAAGTTCTTTTAAAGTATGGGATTCATAGCCGCCGGAGAGAAATTCAATTTCCCAGCCACAAGCTTTGCAGATTAAAGCTTCGGCAATGATAGAAGCTAAAGAGCGTCTGGCTAATCTGGGATTTTTGATTTTGCTCTTTTGGATTGACATATAGCAAAAAGTGCAGTCACCTTTAGAGCAGTACCAGGAAAGGAAAATAGCTCGTTCGAAATGGGTTGATTTCATAGTAAAAGCCCCTGACCGGATTTGAACCGGCGATCTTCGGTTCTTTCGACACTTGTGTTGAAAGTCCAAAACGCAAGTTTTGATATACGAAACCGACGCATTAGCCACTATGCTACAGAGGCGTTAAATTTTCTCTAAGATTTCTTCTTTGGTTTTGTGTTTTTTCTGGCAGTCCTGGCAGACATAATGCGGTTGGCTGCTACCGGGTTTTTTAATAATGGTGCCTTTGATTTTACCTAGGAAGATTTCTTCAATTTTATTTTTGCAAATTTCGCATTTCATAGGGCTGTTTTGAGGTTGTGTCTTTATATATTTTGTTAAAATTTATAAAAAGAAAAAGATTAGTTCTGATTATGTATCCTCAAACACATTTTTTAGCAGCTTTGTTTTTAGGGGAAGTTTTGTTAAAGTTGGGTGTGTTAAGCCAGAAAACAGTAGTCGTCTGTGCAGTGCTAGCGGTGTTGATTGATCTGGACCATTGGGCTGCTTTTATGATTCGGCATCACGAGTTCAGTTTAAAAAAAGCTTGGAATGCTGCAACAGTTAAGCATGAGAATGAGCGGACTTTTATTCATCATAGAACTGGATTTATTATTATGGCAGCAATTCTTTTGATAACATTTTTGTTCAACCGGTTGGTGTTCTGGGTTTTAGGAACAGCCTATCTCAGCCACATGTTTTTAGATTATGTTCATGTGATTGAGAAGAAAAATTTTAGATTCAAAGAACTGGGTTTTTGGATAAACATCACCGGTTTTGAATTGGTGCTGGACTTTGTTTTAATTTTTGTGATTATTCTTCTTTTGGTATAAATATTTAAATAATAGAAAATAAAACTTAAACTTATGGCTAAAAGAATCTGTGTGGTGGAAAGAGAAAAATGTTTTCCAACCAAATGTGGAGATTATCTTTGCAAGAAATTATGTCCGGTCAACCGGACTGGCAAAGATTGCATTGTGGTTTCAGATGAAGACAAGAAAGTTAGGATAGATGAATCTCTGTGCACAGGCTGCGGGATTTGCCCAAAAAGATGCCCTTTTGGAGCCCTGCATATCGTGAATCTGCCTGAGGCTTTGGAAAGAGAGCCAATCCACCGCTATGGCGAGAACCAGTTTGAATTGTTTTCTTTGCCGACACCGGTTTTTGGCAAAGTTGTAGGGGTAGTGGGCAGAAATGCAGTGGGTAAATCAACGGCTATCAAAATTTTAGCCGGTGTTTTGAAACCAAATCTAGGTAAGATTGGTGAAGAAGCTAGTTTTAAAGAATTGGTTGAATATTTTAAAGGTTCAGAGATTCAAATCTTTTTGGAAAAAGTTAGAGATAAAAAAATCAGTATCTCTTACAAACCCCAGCAAGTTGATCTGATTCCTAAGAAATTTGCCGGCAAAGTTGGTGATTTGTTAAGGGGGGTAAATGAAAACGGGAAAATGGATGAGAGTGTCGAGGAATTGGATTTAGTCCATATTTTGGATCGAAAGCTGAGTGAAATTTCTGGCGGAGAACTGCAGAGAGTAGCAATTGCAGCTACAGTTCTGAAAAAAGCTAATTTGTATATTTTTGACGAACCAACTTCTTATATGGATATCAAGCAAAGGCTGAAAGTAAGCCGATTTATCCGGAACTTGGCTAATCCTGAAACTGCAGTGCTGGTGATTGAGCACGACTTGATTATTTTGGATTATATGACTGATTTAGTTCATATTATGTACGGGCGCGAGGGGGTTTATGGGATTGTATCTGGTTTGAAAAATACCCGGGAAGGAATCAATACTTTTTTAGAAGGATATTTGCGCGAGGAGAATATCAGGTTTAGAGATTACGCCATTAAATTTGAAAGAGTGCCGACTGTGGACAAGGTTGGGGCCAATGTTCTGTGTTCCTGGAAAGAGATTGAAAAAAGACTGGATGATTTTTACATCAATGCTGCTTCTGGGGAAATTTACAAGAATGATGTGATTGGGGTTTTGGGTGAGAACGGGATTGGAAAAACTTCTTTTGTCAAGATTTTGGCTGGGGTCATGGAACCAGACAAAGGTTCAGTGAGCCAGGAAGTCAAAGTAGCTTACAAGCCGCAGTATCTAGAGGCTGAAAGTGATGAGAATGTTTTGTCATTTTTGCAGGAGGCTGTTTCAAAATTTAACAATCAGATAATCAAGCCGTTGAATATTCCGCAGTTGTTTACCAAGAAATTAAATCAGTTATCTGGCGGGGAACTGCAGAGAGTGGCAATTGCCAAGGCTTTGAGTAAGGAAGCTGGTTTGTTTTTATTGGACGAACCATCAGCTTATTTAGATGTTGAGCAGAGATTATTGATTTCTAAAATAATTAAACACGTGGCTGAGGAAAGAGGAGTAACAATACTGGTAGTAGACCATGACTTATTGTTTTTGGATTATCTTTCAAATAAATTAATGGTTTTTGAAGGCAAGCCGGCAATCAAAGGTGAAGCCAAAGGGCCATTTATGATGCAAGAAGGCATGAATATGTTTTTGAAAGATTTAGGAATTACCTTTAGGAGGGATTTGAGCTCTAAAAGGCCGAGGGCAAATAAAGTTGGTTCAGTGAAAGACAGGGAGCAGAAGAAAGAAGGGAAGTACTATTATTCTTGATAATATATTTTAGTTTAATAACGCTTATATATGGTTATTTTAAGATTTTAAGTATGTGCGGGATAATCGGCTATAAGGGCAGCAAGAATGCTGTCAAGGTGGTTTTGAATGGATTGAAGAGACTGGAATATAGAGGTTATGACAGCTGGGGTATAGCGGTCAAGGACGGCAATATCAAAACTGTAAAAGAAGTTGGTAAAATCGGAGCGGTTTCTGAAGAAGATTTAAAATTAAACGGGCAAATGGCAATTGCCCACACCAGATGGGCGACACACGGCGGTGTCAATCAAGTCAATGCCCATCCCCATCTTTCCAATAATAAAAAAATTGCAGTAGTGCACACTGGAATTGTGGAGAATTATGTAAAACTGCGCGAGTTTTTGAAAGAAAAAGATTTTGAATTTTTTTCTGGGACAGACACTGAAGTAATTCCAAATTTAATCCAGTATTTTGTTGAAAGCGGAAGTGATTTTCAAGAAGCTGTCAACAAGACTTTGGCAATGCTGGACGGAAACTTTGCGATTGTTGTTATTAACCAAGATTTCCCAGAAATGATCGGAGCCAGGAACGGCAGCCCTTTAGTGGTGGGCAAAAACAATGAAGGTTTTTTTATTGCTTCTGATGTTCCGGCTTTTTTAGATTTGACCAACCAAGTGAGTTATTTGGATGACAAGGAAATGGTGGTTGTTGACAGAGAAGTTAATTTTTTTGATTTGAATGGAAATAAACTGGAAAAAGAGTTCCAGTTTATTGACTGGACAATTGAGCAGGCAGAAAAAGGCAATTACGGCCATTTTATGATGAAAGAAATCATGGAACAGAAAGAGACAATTAGAAAGTCAATCGAACAAGAAGAAGAAAAGATTTTGGAAATGGCAAAATTAATCAAAGAAGCTTATGGTGTTTTTTTTGTGGCCTGCGGCACAGCTGCTTATGCCACCAGAGTAGGAGGATATTTGTTTTCTAAAATTGCCAAGAAACACGTTAATGTGGTTTGCGGTTCAGAATTTCCATATTACAAAGATTTTTTGACAGACAAAACTTTGATGGTGGTTGTTTCACAGAGCGGTGAGACAGCTGATACAATCGGAGCAGTCAAAGTGGCTAAAGAGAAAGGCGTCAAGATATTGTCAATCGTCAATGTGATGGGTTCAACTTTGATGAGAATGGCTGATTATGCTTTTTTAACCAATGCCGGGCCTGAAATTGGGGTGGCATCAACCAAGGCAACCACGGCACAGATTGCTCTCTTGACATTACTGGCTTATGCCTGCAATGGCGGCTTAGAAGAAGGCAATGAAGTTTTGAAAAAATGCATTGATGAGAGCAAAGAATTGTTTGATGAAAAATTTGTTGAGAAAATCGAGAAATTAGCTGAAAAAATTATGAATTTTAAGGATATTTATGTGATTGGTAGAGGGACAAACTTTCCAGTGGCTTTAGAAGCAGCACATAAAATCAAGGAAGTCTCCTATATCCATGCTGAAGGCATGGCTGGCGGTGAGTTGAAACACGGCACAATTGCTTTGATTGACAAAGGAACACCATGTGTGGTAATGGTTTCTAATGATGAAACCAAGAATGATATTATTTCCAATGCCATGGAAATAAAGGCGCGGGGCGGATTTATAATTGGCATTTCGCCAGAAGACAATGAAATTTTTGATTTTTGGATTAAAGTGCCTGATGTGGGCGAGGCTTCGGCAATTGTTAATCTAATTCCAGCTCAGATGCTGGCTTATTTCTTAGCAGTCAAAAGAAAGTGTGATCCAGACCAGCCAAGGAATCTGGCAAAATCAGTGACAGTAAAATGAGAAATTTATTTGGCACAGACGGTATTCGCGGAAAGGCAAATGTTTATCCGATGACAGTAGAAGTAGCAATGAAAATTGGCCAAGCTGCTGGAATGGTTTTTAAGAATGGGAATCGGAAGAGCAAGATTGTAATTGGTAAAGATACTCGATTAAGCGGTTATTTGATTGAATATGCCTTGGCAGCTGGTTTATTGTCAACTGGTGCAGAAGTTTATTTTGTGGGGCCAATGCCCACGCCAGCAATTGCCCATATTACTAAATCCTTTGCAGCAGATGCCGGCATTGTGATTTCTGCGTCTCATAATCCTTATGAAGACAATGGCATTAAATTTTTTG
>JAHWGZ010000006.1 GCA_019323755.1 Candidatus Woesearchaeota archaeon | reverse complement strand
CCATGTGTGTCAATGGCAAGATTGCTGGTATTACTCGTTATGGTGTTGTCCGTGAAAAAACCTCGGTCTTAGCCAGAGCTTCTTTTGAAACTCCAATCAAGCACGTTATCAATGCAGCTCTGGTTGGTGAAATTGACAAGCTTGATTCAGTTGTTGAAAATGTTATGATCAATCAGCCTGTTCCATTAGGCACTGGCTTGCCCGGATTAATTACTAAGGTGAAATAAACCATGGCAAAAAATGAAGAAGCAGCATTAAAAAAATCTTTGAACGAAGGCAAAGTTGTAATTGGCACTCAGCAGGTTGTCAAATTATTAAAGCAGGGCAAATTAAAAAGAATTTATTTGTCATCTAACTGCCCGGCTGAAGTGATTGCTGATCTTGAGCATTACAGCAAATTAGCCAAGACAGAGATTGTCAAGCTTAGCCAGTCTAATGAAGAATTAGGCACTTTCTGTAAAAAACCTTTTTCTATTAGTGTTTTGGGTGTAAGATGAAGATAAAATATACCAAAGAGCTTCTTGACACCATGGGAATTTTTTCTGCAGTTACTGGCGCCAGTCTTAAGGACTGTTTTGAAGTTGATGAAATGATTTATTTTGTTGTTGAGTCAGGCCAAATTGGCAAGGCTGTTGGCAAGGGTGCCATTAATGTCAAAAAATTGCAGCACAAATTCAATAAAAAAATTAAGATTATTGAATTCAACCCCGACTTGCTTAAGTTTATGGCCAATGTTATTTTTCCTTTCAAGGTTGATTCTATTACTGAAGCAGACGGAGTGGTTTCTTTAAAAAGCCAGGACCGCCAGACCAAAGCTCTTTTAATCGGCCGAAATGCGAAAAATTTAAAAATAATGACAAATGTGGTCAAAAGATACTTCACAATTAGTCAAATAAAGGTAGAATAATGGGAAGCAAATCAAAAGGTATTGGTTCAGCCAAAAAGCTGAAGAAAAGAAGAAAATCATTCAAAAAGCAAAGGCCCTTTTTACGTAGAGCCAAGGTCAGCCCTTTAGGCAAATCTTCACAAGCCAAAGGCATTGTCCTGGAAAAGCGTCAGATTGAAGCTAAGCAGCCTAATTCAGCTATGCGTAAATGCGTCCGTGTTCAGTTGATTAAAAACGGCCGCCAGGTTACTGCTTTTTGCCCAGGTGATGGCGCCTTTAAGCAGATTGATGAGCACGACGAAGTTATTATTGAATGCATCGGCGGCAGAAAAGGAGCTTCTATGGGTGATTTGTCTGGTATCAGATACAAAGTTATCAAAGTTAATGATCAAAGTTTAGATGCCTTGTTAAGGGGCAAGATTGAGAAGGCTAGAAGATAATGATTAAAGCATTTAACCGCTGGGATACAGAAGGTATCAAGATTGAGGATCCAGGTTTGGTTAATTATATTGGTCTTGATCCAAAGATCGTTCCCCGGACAGGCGCCCGCTATGCTGGCCGTCAGTTTCACAAAAGCAGAACCTTTATTGTTGAAAGATTAATCAACAAAGTTATGGTCTCTGGCCATAAAGGTAAAAAACATTTGATGAGTTCTGGCCACAATACTGGCAAGAAAGACAAAGCTTACAAAACTGTCCTCAAAGCCTTTGAAATTATTGAAAGAAAATTAAAAGTTAATCCAGTTGAAGTTTTTGCTTATGCAGTTGAAAATGCTTCTCCTCGCGAAGAGATTGTTTCAATTGAATACGGCGGAGCCCGCTATCCCAAAGCAGTTGAAGTTGCTCCTCAAAGAAGAGTTGACCTGGCCTTGAGATTTATAGTCCAGGGAGCTTATGCCCATTCCTTTAACAAAAAAACATCTGTTGAAGCTGCTCTGGCAGAAGAAATCATTGAAGCTTACAAAGGCACTGCCAAATCAACCGCTATTGCCAAGAAACGAGACACAGAAAGACAGGCTGCTTCTAGTAAATAATTCTTGGATTTAACAACTCTCAAAGTGACGAATCTAAATACTTGGCTTATAGGACATTAGTTTCAATCGAGAACGAGTCTTATTTTTTGAGAAGGGGCCGACTAGAAATTTATTTGCCTGTTTGCCAAAATTCAAATGCTCTACCCCTAGTTTCATAAGGCCCACTTAAATCGTATCCTAATTCTTTAAGGTCTTCACGCATTAATCCAACAGCACCAGGAGAAATTTGAACTTCTTCAACACCAGCAAACCGAGAAGCATCTTGAGAAGGTATTAAAGAACTTACTTGTACATGATATCTCTGAAATACTCTTTGCACAGCCGGTGATTCATCTCCAAGAATTGTTTCAATATCCGCTTGATCACCTTTAGGTGTTTTGTTTCTTATTAAGACGTAATGCATAGATAACATAGATAACTCTTTGTTTTTAAATCTTTCGCTTCTGTGAAGTAGTTACATTAGATTATAACAGCTCTAAATTCTATTACTAAATTGGACTTCGACCTTTAAGACAAACTTATTCTCGACTTTGTGGATGTAATTTTCCCACACCACATATGGGAAAAGAATTTAACAATGATTAAACTCAATCCCAACCGCAACCTTTAAATAAATCAAGAATATAGCAATACTTTGATGCGTCTCGACAAAGTTAAATCATTCTGGATTTCTAGTAATTTTCACGGAGCTTTGACAAAAAAATCTATGAACAAAGCTCTTGAAGAATTTGATGATGATTTAGAGCATATGGCAAGTTAGACGGGGATGAGAAAAGAGGTGGAGAAACCCCGCCATCAGCATTTGGAGGTGCCTTGCCAATTAATTCTGTAAAGTAAATAAAATTTATATACTCTCTGTCCGCCTGTCCAGTGTGTCCAGTGGAGCTTTAGCGACAATGGACGCCAGGGTGAACTTGTTTACCCGTGTGTCCAGTGCCTTAAAATTTATAAACACCAATTCTTTTCCAAACAACATGAAACCAGCATTAAAAAAACTCCACGATTTATACAAATCTCTTTACCTTCTTAAAGACCAGATTAAAGACCAAGAACAGGAAAATTCTGTTCTTGAAGAAATAACCATCCAGGAATCTGGCCTGCCGGCTGAGGAAGTCATTGAATTTCACTGTTTTATGACTGGAGAGTTTCCTGACAATCCAGACCGCGCCAAAGAGCATTACAATAAAGCTGATTTTATTTACCGCACCCAGTCCAAAAAAAAAAAGAAACACAAAAAAATGCTTGACAAGGCTAAAGAACGCCTTAAATGTTATTAATAAAAAATAAAAGAAAAAAATAATTTAAAGAATAATCTTAAACCTAAAAAAGACTTAATATCTGTCTCTTCGTGGTTTTCTTTTTCTATAGCATTCCCTGCAATAAACCGGTCTGTCGCCAGATGGTTTGAAAGGGACTTCGCATTCTTGGCCGCATTCAGCGCAAGTTGCTTTGTGCATTTCTCTTTCCATTTTTTCACCCGTGTGAATCTATTAGCATAAAAGAACTGGCTTCTATACTACTGCCTTAAACTCAAGGCCAGTAGTTTATAAATCTTTCTAAAAACCAAACCTATTTCCTCTTTCTCTCGCACGATTTACAATAAAAAGAACCTTTTAAAGCCAGCTTGGCTTTGCAGCCCAGACATTTCCTGTTTGGTTTAACCTTTTCAACTCTACCCCAAATCATAAATAACCTCCCGGTCTAGAACTCTTTTTTTGAATAAAAATAATAAAAAATATTTAAATTTTGCCCTAAAAAGGACTGGGATAGCCCCCCATACTGCTTGCTTCATATAATTCCTTAAGAATCTGCAAATCTTTTTTTGAAAGACCCCTGTATGCGTCCCCAGCAACAACCCTCACTTCATTTCCAGAAACAATAACACCACTAAAATCCCTAATATCTCTAGGGTTAAACACCACCCGGGTTCTTCTTTTGATTTCTGAACATACCACCCCGCAAATTGTTTTTATATCAGAACTTTGTACAGAACCCAAATCATTTAAATCCAGAACAGCATAATCTCCGTGTGTTGATTCCTTGCCTACAAAAACAGTTTCCTTCAATCAGATCACTCTTCAAAACCAGTTAGTTTTGTTGTTATCACCAGTTTTTCCACACCTTTAGCATCATTGATAAAAGCCAAAGCCACGCCCTGGTCAAGGCAGTTCCTGACAAAATCAAAATCAAGGCCTTCAATATAAAGCTCGCCCTGCCGATAAAAATCAAAAGCTGCCCGGGACCTTCCCATGCACCCGGCAAACCGGTGCCCATCAATCATCTTCCTGACTTCGTCAAGGTCAGTTACCATCCCAATATAAACAAAAGGTTTTCCGTTTTCAGTGCAGGTCTGACCATCCTTGACCATGCAGTTATTCTTGTTAACAGAATACCAAACATTGTTTTCATCAGAATACTTCATAAAAATCTCAAAGAGAAACTCATATTTAAAAATAACTCCCAATTTAACAAAAAATAACTACCTTAAAATAGTAACATTTATATAAAACCATATCAAAATTAAGTTAAAATGAAACTTTACGGCGGACATAAACAGACCTGTAATCAAAGCTGGAAACCAGCTAAAACTTATCATTTGGCTTAAAATGACAACCATTTTAGAAGACATCATTGAAACTTGTAAAGGAATACAAGAAGTTAATATTTTAGGAACTCAAAAAAATACAGATGCAAAAGCAACACCCAATGAAACACCCCTCATTGCAGTCAATGGGGTTAGAATCAACAAAATTATCAGGAGAGCCTTTGTTAGTGGTGGCGCAGAGATTTTAGAGCCCATCAACCATTTTCTCCTGCAGAATTCAGACCGCATCAGCGAGACTGTCAGTTATCTTTTTTTAGACGAAAAAAATAATCTTTATGAATTAAAAAAATATAACGGCAATCAATTAAGACAATTGGATGAAAAAGACAAAAAAGAATATCTTGACAGAGTTATGAAAGTTTAAAGCTCTACTTTCTCTCCAAGTTTAGGCACATAGCCCTTATATCCTTCTTTTTCCAAACGCATTTTCAAAGCCCGCGAGCTCTTCTCTTCGCCGTGCACCACAAAGATTTTCAAAGGCTTTTTCTTAAAACCTTTGACCCATTTCACCAGCTCTTTGTAATCAGCATGCGCTGAAAAACTATTGATTTTTTCAATTGAGGCCTTGACTGGAATTCTCATTCCCATCATCTTGACAAATTTTGCCCCTTCTAGAATATAGCGTCCTGTAGTTCCCTTGGCCTGATAGCCCACAAACAAAACAGTATTTTTGGGATCAGAAATTCCGTGCTTTAAATGATGCCTGATTCTGCCGCCGGTTACCATGCCTGAGCCCGCAATAATCACGCACGGTTCAGTGTAATTATTCAAATCTTTTGACTGTTGTGTTTTCAATGTATAAATCAGCTGGGGAAAGCTAAAAGGGTCTTTGTATTTCAGCAAAGCTTCCTGGTCAAAACAGCACTTGGCGTGTTTCTTAAAAATTTCAGTGGCTTTAATTGCCAGTGGGCTGTCCAAAAATATTTTCTCGTTAGGGAACCCGCCTTTTTTAATCAGTTTATTAAAAGAATAAAGCAGTTCCTGTGTTCTTTCAATTGCAAAAGAGGGAATCATCAGTCTTCCTCCTTTTTTATAGGTTTCCAGAACAGATTTCAGCAATAATTCGTCTCTAATGCCCAAATCTTCATGCTCTCTGTCGCCATAAGTTGATTCCACTAAAACATAATCTGCGTCTTCAATTAGTGTTGGATTTTTGACAATTGGCACTTCCCACTGCCCCAAATCACCAGAAAAAACAATTTTCTTGTTTTCAACATACATTTCAATAATTGCTGAACCCACAATATGTCCGGCATCTCTGTAACGCACTTTTACCAAACCAAACTCATAAAATTTGTCATAGTCAATTTTTTTAAACAAAGAAAAACAAGCTTTGGCATCTCGCACTGTGTACAGGGGTTTCCTCAACTTCAAACCTTGATTTTTTCTCCGCCTGTTCTCGCGTTCTGTATCATTTTCCTGCAGCCCGGCGCTGTCTTCAAGCATGATTTTGCATAGATCAGCAGTTGCTGCTGTGCAGATCACCTTGCCTTTAAAACCCTGGGCATAAAGCTTGGGAATCAGGCCTGAATGGTCAATATGGGCGTGAGTTAAAAAAAGATAGTCAATCTGCTTCGGGTCAAAAAGAAAGGGCCGGTAATTTAATCGTGTGGTATCTTTGGTTCCCTGAAACATACCGCAGTCAACCAAAATCTTCATTCCCTTGACTTCAACCAAATAGCAGGAACCAGTCACAATTCTTGCTGCCCCGCAGAAAGTCAGTTTCATAACCAGTAGAAAACAAACACCATTTAAAAAAATTCCTATTTAAGCAACTTGTTTGTAGCTTTCATTGATTTCTTTTTCAACAATTTTCCTTAAATTGTCAGTTGAAGCAGCAGGATAATCAGCTTCTTCTGGTTTTTGCTTCTTTTTTTCTTTTTCACCAAAAAAACCAAGATATTCTTTCTTAGAATTAGAGCTGCCCAGATATTCTTGAGTCCTTGCCGGAGCCCCATAATCCTTAGGAAAAAAATAAACTGGTTTTGTCCCTTGACTATTGATCCTTGGGTTCCAGTTTGTCCTGACAATTGTTGTTAAAGAACGGATGTTTTTTAGAGGAGTCATCAGCAAGGGTTTTTCTTGGGGTTTAAGCTTAATTTTTCTTGGTCTTGTGCCCTTGTCTCTGGCTGCCCTTCTTGTTGCATGACGCGTCAGAACCTTTAATAGAACAGCATAACCCGCACCTATATTCAGATCATAAGCCCGGCTTGTATTCTTGCTTCTAATGCCGCAGCATATCCTTTTAATATGAGAATCGTCTGAATCACCCATGATAAAAAAGAGATAAAAAATAGTTATTTTTAAACTTTACCAAACTATTTCTTTTTTCTTGGTTTTCTTTCGATTTTCTTCTTCTGGAAGAACAGCAGATAGACTATCGGCAAAATTCCTGCGGTATTAAATATCAAAATCACTATAAACCAAGTTAACTGATTGTGTCTGCCGCATTTCCACATAGCAATGCCTTTCATGACCATTTCAAAGATAGCCACAATAATAAACAAAGGCACCATATAAACTAAAAAATATTCAATTGACATTTATATCACCATAACACCAAAAAACAAAACAATTTAAAAGCTTTATTATTTTACAAACTACAATGCAATGCCCTAAATGCGGTTCAGAAAACATCAAATTAGACACTGGCGGCCAGACCGGCAAATACCGCTGCGCCAAATGCGGCTATATTGGTGTCCTAATAATTGAAGAAGATGATTGATTTAATCTATTTAATTGAAACTTATGGCCTCTTTGGTTTATTTTTCAACATTTTCTTATCTTACTCAATTTTCCCCACTCTGACAGAAGTGCCCATCATTATCTCGCTTAAATTTTTTGACTCAATATCTGTTTTTCTTGTCGCCCTTATCGCTGCTACCCTTGGCAGTATCACCAATTATTATATTGGCCTCTTTGGCATCAGAAAGTTTTTCCCTGAAAATAAGAAACTCAAAAAAGCAGAAAAAATCTTTAACAGATATGGCGACCTGGCCATAATCTTTCTCACCTGGCTTCCCTTTATCGGCGACCCCATTATTCTTGTTGCCGGAACCTTAAAAATGAAGTTTTGGAAATTCCTGCTTTATTCAACCATTTCAAAAGTTTGGTATCTCGGTCTGATTGTTTTTTTTGGTATCTTAATCTTTTGAGTATCAAACAGAATAAATTTTCTTTAATTTCCTGGAAAAATTGTAGTAACTGGATTCATATTGAACCACCATTTTTTTTATACTTCCTAAAATTTCGTCAATTTCTTCTGCTCCCTTTTCATTCCCATTAATTTTTTCTCGTATATATCTTCTTGATAAGTAACTTTCAAGAAAAGAGTAATGAAGCATCTTGTTTCTTATAAAAATCAGCTCCTTCTCAAGTTTTCCCACTGACACATTCATGAAGTATCTTAGGGTGTTATTTTATAAATATTTTAGCAGGAAAATTTATAAACTGGCAAAACTTTGTTTTTTCATGGAAATCTTCAATATCGAAGCTAAGTACAAGGGAGAAATCAGGCTGCCCAAATCATTGATAGAAGAACTGCCGAATAAGATTATGGTTGCTACCACAGTCCAGTTTATTGATTTTCTGCCCCAGATTCAGTCCCAGCTTAAGGGCAAAGACATTTACTTGTTCAAATCAAGGCACGGCCTACACCCGGGGCAGATTCTTGGCTGTGACAATTTCAAAGTCAGAGATGATATTGAGGCTTTTTTATATATTGGTGATGGCCTGTTTCATCCCAAAGCCCTCCTCGTCAATCAAAAACCAGTTTATATCTATAATCCGCTTTCAGAAAAACACACCAAACTTTCTGTCAAAGAAATCAATGAATACAAAATTAAAAAGAAAGTTCAGTTAAGCAAATTCCTTTCAGCAGATAAGATTGGTGTTATTGTTTCCAGCAAACCAGGACAATATGCCTTGACCAAAGCCCTGGAATTAAAAGACAAACTCCAGCATCAAAAAGAAGTTTTCCTTTTTATAGCTGATAACATTGACCTAAACGAACTTGAAAACTTCCCGTTTATAGACGCCTGGGTCAACACTGCCTGCCCTAGAATAGAACTTCTCCATATTGATGAATTAGAATAATTATTTAACAACAACTTTAATTTCCTTAGCTGCTCTTAAGTGTTCCTCACATTTTGTTGTATCTTCAGCGCATTGAGGAGTTATAAAAAATAAAGAGAAAAACGCTTCTCCTGGATTCAAAGCTTCAAGATAAAAATATCTAGTGATACTTCCAGAAACACTATCACCGATAGTATCTATTTTATAAACTTTGATTATATTTTCATCAGAAATAATTACTTGTGGAACAAGACCACCAAAAGGGGCCGAGGTTTTTGAATAGACCAAAAATATTTCACCAGCCTCGACTTCGCAAATGCCGTCTCCGCAGACAAATTCTTTGGGAACAGAGCTGCACCCTAACAAACACATTAAAAACAAGATTAAAACAAATTTTCTTATCATAAAAACTAGTAAAGTAGCCAATTATTTAAATCTTACTTATAGATAAATTTAAAAGTAAACTGAGTTAAATTAACCTTATGACAGAATTACTCGCTCCAGTTGGAAATTGGATTATGCTTGAAGCAGCCATTCAGGCAGGCGCAGATAGTGTCTATCTCGGCATTAAAGGAACCAACATGCGCGCCCGCGCCCAGAATTTTGAATTAAAAGATTTGGAAAAAATAACTCAGCACGCCCACAAAAACAAAGTCAAGGTTTATCTTACTGTCAATACAATTGTCTATGACAACGAAATAAAGAAAATTAAAGAAATTCTTAAAGTCGCCAAAAAAGCAAAGGTAGATGCCGTCATTTGCTGGGATCTGGCAGTTATCCAGGAAGCCAAAAAATTAAAACTTCCAATCCATATCTCAACTCAAGCATCCATCAGCAATTTTGAAGCCTTAAAATTCTATTACAAACTCGGTGCCAGAAGATTTATCCTTGCCAGAGAACTTTCTCTAGAGCAAATCAAAGAAATCAAAAAGAAAATAAAACAAAACAAACTCAAGGCAGAAATTGAGGTTTTTATCCACGGTGCCATGTGTGTTTCAATCTCTGGCCGATGCTTCATGTCCCAATTTTCTTTCAACAAATCCGCCAACAGAGGAGAATGCTGGCAGCCCTGCCGTAGGGAATATTTAATCAAAGACAAAGAAAATGAAATTGAATTCAAATTAGGCCACAATTATATTCTCTCACCAAAAGACCTCTGCACCATTGAATTTATTGATAAATTAATCAACGCAGGTATTGATTGTTTTAAAATCGAAGGTCGCAACCGCTCCCCAGAATATGTCAAGACCGTGGTCAGCGCCTACAGAAAGGTTATCAACAGCCCAAAAAACAAAAACTTGATCAAACAGCAGTTAGAAAAATTAAAAACAGTTTACAATAAAGGTTTCTCAACAGGATTTTTCCTGGGCAAACCAATCAATCAATGGTCAGACCAATATGGTTCCAAAGCCACAGAAACAAAAAAATATCTCGGCAAGGTTCTTAATTATTACAATAAATCCCAAGTCGCTGAAATTCTGTTAGAAGCCGGCAGCTTAAAGATCGGCGACAAAATCATGATTCAGGGAAATAAAACAGGGGTCATAGAACAAAAAATTACTTCTATGGAAATTAATAAAAAGAAAGTCAAAATTGCATCAAAAGGCAAAAGAATCGGCCTCAAAACAAAAAAGGCCAGGGAAAATGACAAAGTCTATAAAATTGTCAGAAAAAGTAGTTAGAAAAATTTATTAATGACCTCGTAAAATCCACTTCAATGACAGGAAAAAAATTAAGAGCTGCTATTTTAGACACATGTTTTTATGTTCCAGAAGAAATAATTACTAATGAGTTCTTTGAAGGGTTAACCTTAAGAGATGATAAAACAGGAGAATTGGCTCTCAAAACCAGCAATGAATGGATTACACAGATGACTGGTGTTAAAGAAAGAAGAAAATCTGCCCCTGATGAATATGCTTCAGACATGGCTGTCAAAGCCGCCAACAAAATGTTTGAAACTTCACACCTTACTCCAGCAGATTTAGACGGAATTGTTGTTGCTACATCAACACCAGACAGGGGTTTTCCGCCAACAGCCAATCTTCTTCAAAAAGGAATCAGAGCTGAAAGAGACGGACAGGAAATCAGATGTAGAACAGATATTTTTGCTGATGATTTGGGCTCAGCATGTGCTTCTTTTCTTGCAGCAGTGGATTACGGCAAATGCAGAGTTGAGTCTGGCGACGCCCGGTATGTTCTGGTTATAGCTTCTGAAACCTTAACTAAAATAATTGATTATTCCAATTCTAACTGTCCAATTTTTGGTGACGGTGCAGCTGGATTTATCCTTGGTCCCGATGTTGAAGGAAGAGGATTTTTATCTGTTGTCAGAAAAAATGATCCTTATCAAAATATTAATTCTATTTACAAAGGCATAGGAAAATGGGCAGGCCCTAGAAAAGAGCTTGTCGAGCCAGGCGATGGTTTTAACAATCCCAGCACTCTTAGAATGCCCCACGGCCCAAGAGTCATGAAAACAGCTATTCGAGAGATGGTATCTGCTATTAAACAAGCAGTTGAAAGTGCTGGCTGGGATTTAAGTGAAGTTGATCTGGCTATCTGCCATCAAGCCAATATCAGAATCAGCGAAGGGATTCAAGCCCAGCTCCCCAGCCTTCAGATTTATAATAATATCCACAGATATGGCAACATGTCTGGTGTTACCTGCCCGGCCTGTTTCCATGAAGCCAAACAAGAAGGTTTGATTAAAGATGGCAGCAAAATTGTTTTTGCTGCTTTTGGTTCAGGAGAAAAAACTTACTCCTTTACTTACCAATACTAAAAAAATTTATAAATAGTTCTTTTTTTATCGTCTATAAATCATTATTTGGAGGGGTTTATATGGCAAAAAAAGTTGCAAAAGTTGGAGTCAAGAAAAAATCAGGTTATCTTTATTTTGTTGATAAGAAAGGCGATGTTTCCTGCGCCAAGATGAGCCGCCATGGCCGGGGCCAGGGCAAAAAACAGAAAACAGAAAAAGTCGCCAAAGTCGGCATCAAAAAACAGCCCGGCCACCTTTACTTCATCGACAAGCAAGGAGACATTTCCAGCGCCGTCATGAAAAGAGGCAGGAAAAAGAAAAAATAATTTTTTAATCTTTGAAAAATGTTTGATATCATACCGAGAAGAAAAGCTGGAACTTGTTATTTTGAGTGCAAAATGCCACCAATTGTTTATAATTTTAACAGCGGAATTTTGGAAGTAGACAAAAAAATTGTTCTAGAAGATCTTGAAAAAATTGTTGATCTGCTTGGTTTGGAAATTATTGTAGTTGGTGACAAGGAAAAAATCAAAAGTGAACAGTGGGAACGCCTTGAAAAAAAAGTTTCTCTTGCCCATGCGCCCAACACCATTTACATGGATGAAAAACCGACTGAAGTTCTTAAAAAACCAGATAATTCCACTATGATCGCCAAGTCCATTCTTGCCTCAACTAAAGGGGCAGTTTTAGTTGATACTGGGAATACTGGAGCTGTGGGCGTTGCTGTCAGCTGGAATGGCGGACTTATCCATCCGTTAATTAAAAAAATCCCTGCTTATTGTAATTTTCCAATTTATTATGAAGGCCATCGGCCGGCTCTCTGTGATGTCGGCTCTAAAACAGATGTTAAGCCAAAGGATCTTTTAGGTTATGCTGTTTTGCTGATAGAAGAGTTGAAACAATTGGGCATAACAGATCCCGGCATCGCCCTACTCAACATTGGTACAGAAAAAGGCAAGGGAATAAATTTTTACAAAGAAACTTATGATTTGTTTGAAAGGGCAGGACTTCCCAATTTTGCCGGCAATGCAGAGGCCAGGCAGGTTTATTTTGACCCAAAAATTAATGGGTTTATTTTTGACGGCTTTGTCGGGAACCAGGTCTTGAAGATGGCTGAAGCCACATATGAATTTATGCAGGCCATCGATAAAAAAATGGGCAAAGACCCAGAAAAAATCAAGGAAAAAGACAGGTACATTGGTCTTGAAACTGCAGCAATTCTTTTGGGAACCAAACACAAAGTCATTTTAGGCCATGGGGGCATCAGGCCTCTGCCTGCTTTGCTTAAAGCTTCCCAGCATCTTCTAAGAGAAATTAACTCCGAACAAGTCTATGATACCATTGAACATTACAAAAATTTTTTAGGTTAATTTTATATAATCAAAAATACTTCTTTTGCCTATGATTATAAGAAAAGCCAAAAAAGAGGATTTGAAACAGTTGGGAAAAATGGTTTTTGATTTAGATATGGGAATCAGTAAAATAGACTTCTGGAAAAAAGATGAAAAAATACTTAAAAAAAATATTAAATCAATTGTTTTGAAAAATTTCAAGAATCCAAAAAAAATTATTCTTGTTGCTGAAGAAAAAAATAGAACTATGGGTTATATCACCGGCTCAATCAAAGTACAAAACCCAATTTTCAAAATAAAAAAAATTGGTTTTATTAATGATGTTTATATTATTAAAAAATTCAGAAAACAAGGCCTGGGTAAAAAATTGATGAAAGAACTTATTAAATATTTCAAAAGACAAAAAATCAAGGTCTGCCAGCTCAGTGTTCTCAGTAACAATTTGCCGGCCTTAAAACTTTACCAAAGCCTCGGCTTCAAAGAAAACCGCAAAAAACTGGTGAAGAGAATATGAAACTAACAAAAACATTTAAAATAATGTCTCTTTTACTGCTAACCATGTTCTTATTCAGCTGCACCAAAACCACCAGCATCACAGTCCATGGAGACCAGCCCGTTACTTTCAAGGCCGAAGTAGCTGATACAGCTCCCAAACAGATGAAAGGCCTGATGTTCCGCAAATCTTTACCAGAAGACCAGGGCATGCTTTTTGTTTTTGACTATGCCTTTGTCCAAAGATTCTGGATGATGAATACATCCATACCCTTAGATATCATTTTCATCAGCGAAGAAATGAAAATCATCAATATCGAAGAAGCTGAGCCCTGCGGCTTAATCCCTTGCAAACTTTACAATTCCACTGACAATGCCCTTTATGTTCTGGAAATCAACCAGGGCTTAAGCAAAAAATACGGCTTTAAAAAAGGCACGCAAGTAGAGTTTGAATTAGAATGAAAGAAATTACCAAAGGAAAGATTGCTCTTCTTATCTCAGCCATTATCTGGAGTTTAGGCTTCTTAATGGTCAGATGGATGTATAGTATCGGCTACAGTGTCTATACTTTTCTTTTTATCAATTGGATTATTTCTGGTTTTGTTTTCTTTCTTATTCTTAAATACAAAAAAATTAAGATTAAACCTAAAAGAACAGATATCAAATGGCTTATTACTCTTGGTTTTTTTGATGTGGCCACTGCCCTCACTTTTATTTGGTCTCTGATTCTTGCTAAGATTGCTGTTGCAGAATTTTTGCATTATACCATGCCGGTCTGGGCTTTTCTTTTTGCAGTCTTCTGGCTCAAGGAAAAAATCACCAGATGGAAATTCTTTGCCTTGATCATCGCGTTGGTTGGAATCTCATTAGTTTTCAATCTTGACTCCTTAAGCAATGGCCTTGACCTGGCCAGCCTGGGTGCTCTTTTGGCTTTGGCTTCAGCAGTCACCTATGGAATGATGATGAATCTTGGCAGGAAATTAGAAAATGTTTCCCAGTATGTCACTTCATTTTGGATGAGAGTTGTTGGTACTGTTATCTTGTTTTTCTTCTTTATTTTTAGCATCACTTTCAAAAGCTGGCTGGACATTCTTATTTTTAGTGGCTATGCCATAATTACTTCAGTTATTCCCTTGTCACTTTTTTTCTATGGATTAAGAAAAGTAGAAGCCACTACCAGCAGCATCCTCATGCTTGTTGAGGTTCCCTTGGCCTCGTTCTGGGCTTTTTTGTTTTTCAAAGAAGGGCTCACCGTTTTTAATATCATTGGTGGTATTTTTATTCTTGTTAGCGCCGTTATCCTCATTAAAAAACATAAGAATCAGAAATTTTCTTGATTAAATCGGTTTTCAGTTAAATCGTCTTGATGTTCCTTCACAATATGTTGGATAATCTCCTCTCTTTTGGGCGCTTCAGGCTTTTCAATCTTCTCAACTACTTCCCCTTTTTTTCCAAACAATGAATTTAAGAATTTTTCTGGTTTTTTGTACTTAGTAAAATAAACTACCAAGAAGATTATCAAGGCAGCTGGAATTAACAGCAGTAAATACCAGGCAGAAACAGCTTCATCTTCATGAGTTTCATTAACTGCTGCAGGCGCAGCCACTGCCTCCGGAGTTTCTTCAGCCCCCTGAATAGCATAAGTTTCTGAAACTGGCTCAGGCTCTGCTACCGCCGCTGGTGCAATTTCAACTTTCTTTTCAGCGGCAATGCCAAAATAAGAAAACCCAGGCACATCAGCGTAATAATAGTAGTCACTTAATCCTTCATTTGTTAGCATTGTATTTAATTTATTCCAGTTGCCGCCCTCATAGCGATACAAACTGATTTTGGTGTGGTCATAATTGTTTTCATCCAGCCAGGTTTTGTTGACTTTAAATTTGACATAATCAGCAGTTAATTCATTTTCAGCAATATTGGTCAGAGTTATTTGTAAATATTTGTAAACATCACTTAATGTTTTAGGCGGACTTTCAGTTACTGCCACTTTGATTTGAACATTAGTCTTGATAGCATTTGGTCTGAAGGTAGCCTCTGTAAAAGGCATGTCAGAACTTCCAAAACTCAATTTATAGTCTGTTCCTGGATCAGTTGTTCCGTAAAAAAATATTTTTGACGGCAAAGCTACTGCTGCTGTTCCTCCGCCACCGCCGCTAGAAGAACCGCTTGAGCAAGTCCCGCAATCAGCAGAACAAATAGAGCAGGATTCATCTGCTGACTGGCAAGTGCTGTCGCCGCAGTAATTAACAGTAAAAGCATAAGAATTATTGTCTGAATTGGAATAATTGTCTGCTGCATAGATATAAAAAGTATTGCTGCCGTTTGAAGGTTCATCAAGTGTCCAGCTGTAAACATCGCCGCTTTGTGAAGGAGTTCTGACTGTTCCATTATACAATAAAGTGACATTGGTAATTGTAGAATAATCAGTGATATTGGCTGAAACAGACAAATCCTCGCCAGCATAGATTGACGATGAATAAGTTACTGAATTATAACTGGGGTCTGTTGTGTCTTCAACTTCAACAACAATGGAATGATTATCTGTCAAAGCAGTATCATTAACTGTTAAAACTACTGTAAAATTATTTACAGACAGATAAGTGTGTGTGGCGTTGGCTGAAGTGTTTGTGCCGCTGTCACCAAAATCCCATAGATAAGTCAGATTGTTTCCGTCATCATCACTTGAATTGGTTGTAAAAGCAGTTGAGCTGCCAATTTCCAGTGTTGAGCTGTTGCTTGGAGACAGTATGTTAGCTATCGGTGCTCTATTGGTATTATTAACTATAAGATTCCAGGACCGGGAATCAGAGTCATTGAATGAATCAAAAACAACCAAGGTCACAGTATGATTACCAGCATCATCATAGCCTGCAGTGTAATTCCAGCTAGAAGTGTTGGCCTGCAATGAGTTGTTTAAATACCAAGCATAAGTTAAAGTATCATTTTCAGGATCGCTGGAAGTTTGATTAAAAAATAATGAGTTCCCCTCTGCTAATGAAAGATTAGTCGTACTTGGAGTGTAAGCTGTAATATTGGGCGCCGAGTTGTTGACTTCTAAAGTTCTGGTGTCTAAAACTATCCCTGCGTTGCCGGCCAAATCGTTATAATAAACTTTAAAGGTATGGGTTCCGCCAGTAATAGGGGTAACATTTACCTGATAGACTGCATTATTTATCAAAGACATTGAATAATTTGTTCCATCAAATTCCAATATTGCATTAACAGACTCTGAAGAATTAATTTTTACTGTTGTAGTATTCAAATGACCAATATTAGAACCGTTTGTTGGTGTTGGTGAAATATAAGAAGCAGCCGGTGTCACATTATCTTCAGACAGAAGAGCGTCATAAATATTTATTCGCGGTGCAGTTATATTATTAGTGTCTGTTTTGTTCACTCCAGTACTTTTCAAAATAGTTTCAATCTCAGCTGAAGTATAAGTGGTATTGTCAATTAATTGTTTGTATTGATTCAATAATACTACTGCTCCAGAAACATGCGGCGTGGCCATTGATGTGCCGCTAATAGTTGCAAAAGCATTGTTAGGATAAGTTGACCTGATTAAAGCGCCTGGCGCAAACAAATCCAGCAAAACACCGGAATTTGTTGAAGACCAGATTGTATCATCTTTATTGGTTGCGCCAACAGAAGTGGCATTAGGTGAACAGGCAGGAGAAGAGATTCCTGTTTTCAAACCATTGTTGCCAGAAGCAGCTACAAAAGTCATGCCCAAACTTACTGCCGTGTTAATTGCTGAATCAAAATCAGTCGGGCAGTCAGAAGCATTGTGATCATCATTATCACCAATGCTCATTGAGATGACTGTGATATTATAAGTAGTTGAATAATTATTGCACCAGTCAATTCCAGAAAGCATGTCTGACCCGTCACAGCCCCCGCTTGAATTGCAGACTTTAACTGCTACAAAATCAACATCTGGTGCTACACCTTGATAAGTTGAATCATTTGAACCTAAAATACCGGCCACGTGCGTGCCATGGCCGTGGTCATCTGCTGGATCAGCATCACCATTAACAAAATCATAACCTCCTAAAACCCGATTGCCCCAACCGCCACCCAAGGCATTGTGATTATAATCAATTCCAGTATCGACCACACAGGCTGTCAGCCCAGCCCCAGTTAAGCTAACTGAATAATTTTGAACCATGGCATTGGCCAAAGTAGAATTAATTATTACAGCTGAGCCGTCTAAATCAATTGTATAAACTTTATCCAAAAAAATCCCCTCAACATCAGGGTCATTTTTTAGTAATTCAAATTCTTCCTGTGTAATTTCACCAGCAAAACCACTCACAGTTGAAAAACGTTTGAATTTCTCGTCTTTCCCAGCCACAGAAAAACCTTTTTCTAATTTTCCCAAAACTTTGTCCTGCTGTTCCTTAACTCCAGCCCTTTTCTCAGCCAAAAAATCCTTTTTATCTTCAACTGACAAAACATTCATCTGCTTGACTGGTTTTTCTTTTAAAATCACAATTACAGAAACCTTATCCCCCCCATCAAAATTAACATCGGTCTTGACAGCCAAAGCAGAACTAACCAAGACCAAAAATACCATCAAAAACAACCATTTCTTCATTTTAGACATTTATCCCTAATGTGCTTGTAGTTTCAAATAATGTTTCTCCCATACCAATCCCCATATAATAAAAAAACGGCGACATGATTTGGGATAGAGCTTCCCAAAGCGTTGGTTTAGCCTCATAATAAAGATAATCAATTCTTTCTAAATCCAGTTCATCTCTCAAATATTTTTCAGCTGTTTTCAAATCACCTAATTCATCAATTAAACCCATTTCTTTTCCTTCAACACCCAAGAAAAACTCACCAGTTGCCATGTTCTTGACCTGTTCATGGGCAATTCCCCTGTTTTCAGCAATTTCATCAATAAAAAAACCATGGATCTTGTCTAATTTTTTCTGCAGGATTTCTCTCTCCTCATTAGTCAATTCCTTAAAGGGCGTGCCCATGTCCTTGTATTGGCCAGAAACCAATCTTTGGTAAGTAACATTATAATCATCCAACAGCCGGGAAAACTCAAGATAAGAAGAAATTACACCAATTGAACCTACAATTGACATTCTATTTGCCACCACATAATCAGTTGAACTGGCAATCCAATAGCCTCCGCTGGCCCCGACTTCACGAATCACAGCCACTGTAGTTTTGTTGGCTCTTTTGATGGCCTGTGCAATCTCATCAGAAGCCACAGCACTGCCGCCCGGAGAATTGATATCAAAAACAATTGCTTCAATCAAAGGGTCTTCAGCAGCATCTTCAATAAAAGCCACGATGTTCTCAGAAGAAGCAAAATCAGCTCCTAGCAAAGAACTTGAGCCGTCAACAGTAATTACTCCTTTAACCGGAATATAGGCCACATTGCCTAAAAAACTGTCATATCCCCAAAACAAAGAACACATGCTTAAAAAAAGCAGAACTGCAATTATTATTACTACAACCAGTAACACACTCCTCTTTTTACCCCTCCTCTTTTTCATCCATTTAAGTATAAATTCTTTTTGTTTTTAAAACTTTTGTTCAGAAAAAGAAAAAAAAATAAATAATTAATTTATTGGAATAGACCGATAAATTTCTTTATCAATACCCAAATTGCAATACCCAAGCCAAAGAATTTGACCAGTGGGTCAATATAGGTAAAGACTACTAAGTCAGTTATTCCTAACAATTCTGTAATTACCATCCAAGCTGGTGTAAACAAGACAAAGATACCCCAACCAGTTAGCAATTCCATTACATCGACTTTCTTAAGTCTTATTGCAATAATAAGACCAACGATGAAGCCGATTATTCCTAGAATCTCAACGACTCCAAATGCCATTGTATCACCTCGTTTTCAATAAGCATTATATATTTAATCTAAGAATATCATAACCGTTTAAAAACTTTGCGGAAATTCATGTTTAATCCAGATAGCAAAGATTTATATATAAAATTCATTTTTTTTAACACATGGAAGAAGAACAGCAGGAAATTACCAGGGTCAGAATGCCCCGGGACAGGGAAGTTTTTGGTGTTGTCCAGCAAAGACTGGGCGGCTCGAGAATGAAAGTTCTTTGTCTCGACGGTAAAGCCAGAATTTGCAGGATCCCCGGCAGATTAAAAAGATCTCTTTGGGTCAGGGAAGGTGACATTGTTGTT
>JAHWGZ010000047.1 GCA_019323755.1 Candidatus Woesearchaeota archaeon | reverse complement strand
ACATTTTTTAACATCAGTTAAAAATTCTTCCCACCTTTCCAATTTAAACCAGATAGTTGCTCTTTCGTTATAAAACCTACTATAATTCTCTTTTAATTTTATAGCTTCCTGAAAACAAAGTAATGCTTCTTCATCCTTACCCATTTGAGCAAAAACCCTAGCTTTATTATAATGGGCCAAAGCATAATCTGGTTCAATTTCCAAGGCTTTGTTAAGATTTTGAAGAGCTTCGTCAAATCTTTTTGTTTCTAGATAAGCATTTCCTAAAGTGACATAAGGTAAGGCCATAAAATTTGGATTATTAGAAATAATATCTTTTAAAATATCAATTTCTCTTTCATAATCATTTGCGTAAGAACCAATTTCTGCAGCTTTTGCAACACCAGTAATAATTATTCGTCTCCTTGCTTCATCTTCCTTCGCTTTTCTTTCAGCTTCTTCTCTTTTCCCAGATTCTACTAATTTTGCTTCCAAAGCTGTTGCTTCACCAGCCTTAGCTACTGCGTAAAATGGTGAAAGCACACCCAAGCCAAGTAAAAATAAACCCACACCAGCAGTTACAATGGGATGTCTCTGCATCAATCTCAAACCTCTTTTAGAAACACCATATTTGTAAACAGAAACTTCTTCATAATTCAAAAATCTCCTTACATCTTCTGCCATAGCATCAACTGTGCCGTATCTTTTGTTCTGTTCAACCGCCATAGCTTTCATCACAATTGCTGATAATTCTGGCGGAACTTTAATTCCATTTGCTTTTGCTCTTTCATTTGGTGGGACTAGTTTGCCGGTCAGAATTTTATTAAAAATTTCTATAACTGATGCTCCTTCAAATGGTTTTTCTTTGGTTAATATTTCGTACAAAATTCCACCCAAAGAATAAATATCTGCCCTTTGATCCATATTTGCCAAATCTCCCTCAACTTGTTCAGGTGGCATATAAGCTGGAGTACCCATGGTTGTTCCATCCATTGTTAGACCAGCGTTAGTTTCCTCTTCTGCCACAAAGCCATTTTTGCCTTCCATCTGAGCAATCTTTTTCTCCAAGACCTCGCCCATTGTGTCACTAGCGCCCAACTGCTTGGCCAACCCCCAGTCAACTACTAGAATACCTTGTTTACCAACCATAATATTTTCTGGTTTTGAATCACGGTTGATAATACCATTTGAGTGAGCAAAAGAAAAGGCATCGCAGACAGTTAAAAAAATATTTAACAACTTTTTTTCATTAAAATCCCTCAAATATTTTCTGTCTTCTATTTCCCCTTCACCTAAAAGAAATTGCTTCTGTTTCTTCAAAATTTTTTCCAAGGATTCTCCCCTAATAAATTCCATAGTATAGTATGGATTGCCTTGGTGATCTTTGCCCACATCATAAACTCTGATAATGTTAGAATGCTCTAATTGGCCGGTCACACGGGCTTCAAATTGAAATCTTTTCAGCATTGCTTCTTTATTCATCAAAGCAACTTTCATGGCTTCTTCCCTGCCGACTGCTTTGTTATAAACTCTCAAAACTTTACCCATACCTCCTCTTGCTACTTCATTAAGAGTTTCATAAACTTCAGTAAAATGATTTTGTTTAGCTCCTAAAACTTTAGTTAAAGAGTAAACTTTTGTTCCATCTGGAACTTTTTTATCTTTTTTTGTCAAAACTTCAGCTGCATTATTTATCGTTTTAGTCTCACCATCAGGACTAACTGAAAAACCAACCACATCATGCTCATCAACACTTTCTTTAGAACCATCACCTGCTGAAATTTCTAAAACAGTTCCGCCGCCTTCCAAACCTCTTTGAATAATTTGGGTCACCCTTTTGGCTGCACCAGAAAACTCAAAACAAGTTCCACCATCTCCTAATTCCGATTTTGGAGTTTTATCAGAAATTAAGGTTCCCACATCATCTGGAGAAGGCGCTTCTGGATGAATTGTTGGTGCCTCGCTAATCTCCCCTAAATTATAATCACTCAAGGTTCCTTCAGGAACATCTGGGCTCAAAGTTGCGTCTTGAGAAGTGTATTGCTTTAATAAATTCTCAACTTCTTTTCTTTTTTTGCCCTGTACTTCTTTTAGAATATTGCCTGCCAAAGAATCAGGTTTGTTCTGAAAAAAACCCATAATTTCATCAAGGTCTTCAGGAAAATTTTTCCTTAAAAACCTCTCTAATCTTCTTTTCTGGAAATCTCCTGTCATTTTAAGAACAAACAGCTTTTAGACTATATAAATTTTACTATTCTTTAGTGACTAAATTATCAAAATAAGAAAAATTCAGGGCAGCTCGGCCTGAGCTGCCCCTCGATCATTTGACTGCGCTATAGCCCTACAACGCAGTTTCTCTTTTGCCCTTTTAAGATACCTCTTTTTCCCAAATATAAATATCGCAGAAATTGTTTGTCAATTTCTGAGATGCCAAAAATGTGGAATATTTTTGAGCATTAAAAGAAGTGAGGGTTGATTTCCCTTTATACCGCCTTTTCTGAGGCCAAGTTCGCTGCCTACTTAAGGCCGGTGAAGGATGTGTGCCTCACCTCTTTAAGTACCAACAACCGAAACCGTCATCCGGTTGTTTTGTGATTTCATCGTGAATGATGAATATGAAAGGGCTCCCACGCGTGTGAGGGGTGGTTTGCTAGAAAATAGATGGGAGCCCATCTATTGATTATGAAGCCAAGGTTTTAGTTTGGCATCGCGTGATCTTGATTGAGTCTTCTACCCACCGCTTCCGGATTTCAAAATTTTCTTTTATGAAATCCTGCTGCAGATAAACACACTTTGGTAATGATTTCATCTAATATACAGTATAGTATAACCAATATATAAATGTTACTATTTTGTATACTAAGTATACTAAAATGTATACTAATCAAAACCAAATTAATTAAATTTTACCGACGACAAAAAGAAAATTTCCTATCAACTAGTGGCAAAATCAATAAAATTCACTTCAAGAAAAAATTTCTTAATCTTTCATTGTAATTTTCCTCAACTTCAATATCCCAGCCAACTAAACAGCCGGCATAATTCGGCCAGGTAAAACGAACATCTAAAAAAATGATTGCTCCTTTGTCTGTCTCACTTCTAATGCACCGGCCAGCTGCCTGCAAGACTTTATTGATTGCTGGATAGGTATAACCATAATCCCAGCCCCGATTAAATTTTTCTTCATAATAATTGATCAATTTCTTAGTTAATAAATCCGGCCGAGCCAAAGGCAAACCAACCACCACCACACACTTTAACAAATCACCTGGTAAATCAATGCCTTCAGAAAAATTAGCAGCTGCCACCCCCAATAAAGCTGCCCCTTTATCTTTGTTCTTTTTAAAATCCTCAATCAGTTTTGCTTTTTCTTCCTTGGTAAAATCAGTTCTTTCTAAAAATATTTTTTTGTTTACTCCATTAAAATTTTTGTAAACCAAATCCCTCAACTCATAACTTGGAAAAAATAAAGCACAATTGCCTGGCACTGTATTGATTACTTCAACACAAACCCGGGCAATCTTTTGATACATCAGAGGATTCCTTAATTTGTATTTTGTGCTCACCGAAGGCACCACAAAACTCAACCGGTTTTCCCGAGGAAAAGGGCTTTCATAATTTTTCTCCACAGCCTTTGAAACACCCAGCACATCCCTAAACATTTCAGTTGGCACCAAAGTTCCGCTCATGATTACAGCAGCATGAATCTTGTCAAAAACTTCTCCGGTTATCAAAGAAGGGTCCAGACAAGAATAATGCAAAGACACTAAAGGCCCTTGCCTTGTTTCTCTTTCAATAATATACCTCACAAAACCATCATCTCCCCCTATCCACCTTTCTAAAAAACCGATCACACCGCCAACATAACTTTTGTTTTGCTTTGCTCTGATTTCTTCAGCAACTAATTCCAATTCTTCAGTCAATTCCTCATAATTCTTAATTTTATTAACTGCCTCAACAAATTTTTCCTTTTCCACCATTACTTCTTCGGCATCGTCATAGTTCAAAGTCAACAAAGCATCCTGCAATCTGCTCAAATAATTTACTACTTCATTAAAACCAAATTTCTTAGCTTCCCTGATTGCATTTTTCAGCATGAAGTTGCTTAATTTTGAAGTCATCAAATCCCTGACTCTACCAGGCAGATTATGGCCCTCATCAACAACTACAATGCACTCTTCCAACTCTTTGCCAATTCTTGACAAAAAATTGTTTCGCACTGCTGGATTAAACAGATAGTAATAATCAGCCACCACTACATGGGCTTCTTTTGCCATTTCCATGGCCATGTAATAAGAACACAGCCCCTGTTCCCGGCATCTTTTTTTTAATTCTTCTGTGTCCCACGCCATTAAACGTAATTCTTCGATTAATTTTTTGGCCTTCAAACTCAGCTCGTTTTTATTTCTCATCTTTTCATAGAATTCACATTTTCCCCCTTCTTTCATTGAATTGCAGAACTCATTAAAATCTCCAGAAAACATAAAAGCCACATCCTGTGAACACATCCATTTTTTGCCCACTATATCAACTGACAAAAACTCAGTTTTGTGTTTTTCTTTTATTTCCTTTAAAGTTTCAATTGCAATTTGATGTTGGGTATGTCGGTTAGTCAAAAAGAAAACTACTTTTTTATTTTTTAAAGCATAAGCCAAGGCAGTTGGCAGGGTTGATGCTGTTTTTCCTAGACCAGTGGGTGCATTCACCAGCAAATTTTTCCCGCTGCTTATCGCTGCTTCAACATCTTCAATCAGCTCTTTTTGCACCTTGCGGACAGAACTATAAGGAAACAATTCCATTTAATTTTGAACTCCCAACAACTATAAAAAATTATGGTTTTGTATTCGTAACTACCTTATGAGGAAAAATTAACCTATTGACAGAAAAGTATATAAAGGAGAATAAGTTTTAAAAAATACAGATTTTTAGGGGGTAAATTAATGGTCAATCCAAAAAACATATTTGACGTTTTTTTCAGAGAAAAACCAGCTCTGATGCTCATCACTTTGAAGAACCATAACAGTGAAATCTATGCTTCTGTGCTGGCCAAACAGATTGACTGCACTTATTCTCATGTTGTTAAAATTCTTCAGGAAATGGAAAAGTCAGATCTAGTTACCTTCAAAAAACAAGGCCGATTAAAGTTGCTGGAGTTAACTAAAAAAGGCAGAGAAGTTGCTAAAAATATTGAAGGCATTAAAAATTTGTTATAAAAATTCTTAACAATCGTTGTCGTTTTCAGATGAACAGCCTGCTGAGCAGCAGTTGTCATTGTCCTGGCAAAAATCAATTATTCTATTGTCACAAAAACTGTTTTCTGTTCCTGGATTTTTGCAGGAGTCAATAGTGCAAATTATTCCGTCATTGCATTCTCCATTAGAAGAACAAGCCACTCCGCCGGTTATTGCGCCGCCAGTAATGCCCCCTTGGAACTTATTGACTAAAACACCCACTGTTATCATAATCACCAAGATAACAGCAATGGTTAAAGCAGATTTGATTTTGTAATCCATAAATAAAAAGAAAGAAAAAGAGTATATAAAGTTTACTCTACAGACAACTTAATTCTGTCTGGATGGAATTTCCAGTCTTCTGGTAATCTTCCTTTTCTGATATAATATTTAGCCAGTCTTCGGATCTTTGAATCAGTCAATTCTAATCCGCGCTTGGACGCCATATCTTTCTTGTTCTTTTCAAGATGCTTCCTTAAATAGATGCTTTTCTTGATTAAGGCCATCAAGTCTTCTGGAATTTGTTTTTCTAATTTGTTTTCTTTCAAAATTTCAGAAATTGTTTTTTTAGTCGCTATTTTAACGCTTGGAACACCATAAGTATCTCTCAAATGCATCCCAATCTGGCTGGCAGGTTTGCCGGCTTTGGCTAGTTTGATGACTAATTTTTCAATTTCCTTGGGTTTGTAATTTATCCAGGATGGAGTTACTTTATTGACTGGTTTTTTTGAACCGCTTTTGCCTTTTGCTCCGGAATATTTTCTTGCCATATTTTTCACCAATTATTAGAGCAGAAATGTTCAGCTCCAGTCTAAACCAGCCGTAACCAGTTTAGCTATCAAATTTATTTCAGAAGTAACCCATATATAAATCTTACTCTTTATTGGCCAATGTAGTCTGCAGTTTCCTGTCAGTTTTGACATCCTTTAAAAAAAGTTCTATTGCCAAAAAAGGTTCTAAGCCCCTCTTAATCCGGTTGTAATGAATAAAGCCCCTTTTGGTAAATCTCAAATTCCTGTTTTCATAGTAAATCAATTTTTTCTTTTCCAAAGTTTCTAAATTCCGGTACAAAGCTCTTTCCTTTTTCTCCACCAGTCCGCTGTTAATCATTACCTCAATAAAACCAATCTTAGAAATAAAAACTTGCAAGGGGGCATTGCCAAATCTTTTATTGAACTGGTTGTAACACTCTCCCAAAGAATACAGAGTTAGTTTTTGAGTTCTTGTTAAGCCCATGATTAGGATAAAGGAAAAAAATAAAAATTTAACCAAAAAGTTCTTTACATCTCTGCGAAGTTAATTTTGGACATTCAGGTTCAGGGCATTCTAGTGATTCTGGTTCCAATACTTCAGGGCATTTTTCACACTTTGGACATTCTACAACTGCTGCTCCGCCCAAATAACCTGTGAAATACATCAGGCCCAGCATAATTAAAGCACCTAAGACCAAAACAACCACATATTTAACAATACTGCCGGCCTTAAATGAATCATCGTCATCATCGTCTAAATCAAGATCAGAATTATTGTCTAAGTCTATGTCAATATCTCTTTCCATCTCTGATTTTTTTTCTTCTTTTTTCTTGTTTTTCTTTTTCTTGGTTGCTTTTGTTTTTGCTTCTTTTTTCTCTACTCTCTCTTCTTTGTCGTCCTCTTTTTCTTCGTAGTAGTCTTCAAAATCATCTTCAATTTCAATTTCCTCATCCAATTTTTCATCATCTACCATTGTGAAATTAAAAGTTAAGTCCAACTATATAAACTTTATTGCACTCTAAAAGTCACCAAGAAGTTATGAATAAAAAAGTAGCCCCAGGCGGATTCGAACCGCCGTCTTCGGATCCAAAATCCGAAATGATAGTCCACTACACTATGGGGCTGTTACCAAACAAAAAACCAATTTAATATTTAAAAGTGACGCCCCCACGAGGATTTGAACCCCGGTTTTGAGATCCGCAATCTCATGTACTGTCCAGGCTATACGATGGGGGCCTAACACATTTTTTCTTTAATCAATATTTAAATCTTTTTAAAAAAGAAAGATTTTTATTAAAAAAGACAATACTAAGGGTTATGAAAAAAATCACTGAAAAACAAGCTGTCGAATTATTAAAAAAACATGCTCCCAGCAACTCTGTCTTCCAGAAGGTTTACCAGCACTGTAAAATGGTTCAAAAAATTGCCCTTTCTCTTGCCCAAGAAATCCAAAAAAATGGCCATCTTGTAGATTTAGAATTTATTAAAATTGCTTCTTTGCTTCACGACCTTGGCCGCTTCCAGGCTCCGCCCAAATCAGAAAAATCTCTCCAGCACGGAATTATTGGAGCTAAGATACTTAGAAAACTAGGCCTGCCCAGATATGCTCTACTCTGCGAAAGACACCTTGGAGCTGGCATCACCAAAGAAGAAATCATCAAATACAAACTGCCTTTGCCTAAAAAAGACTTAATACCAAAAACAATTGAAGAAAAAATCATTACTTATGCCGATGACCTAGTTGGCGATCGGATTCTAACTGTTTCAGAAGTTGTCCAAAGATTCAAAAAAGAAATCAAAAACCCAGAAGCCCTCAAAAGAATGGTCCGATTGCACAACGAAATAGAAAAACTCCGGGGCGGAACTTATTTTATCCAATGAAAATAGATGAACTCAAGCAAGAACAACTTAAGCTTTCTCAAAAAATTATCCTTAAAGATAATTTTAAAAAAATACAAACAATTGGTGGCATTGACCAGGTCTATCAGGACCATGAAGTAATTTCCTGTGTTGTTGTCTGCGATGCCAAAACCATGAAGATCATTGAAAAGCAGACTGCTAAAGCCAGAGCCCCTATTCCTTACATTCCAGGTTTGTTAGCTTATAGAGAAATGCCTGCTGCTATTGAAGCCTACAATAAATTAGAAAACAAACCAGACGTCTTAATAGTTGATGGTCATGGCGTTGCCCATCCCAGAAGGCTTGGCTTTGCCTCTCACCTCGGACTTGCTTTGAACATTCCCACCATTGGCTTAGCCGGCTCATTGGTTATTGGTAAGGTTGAAAAAGGAAAAATTTTCATTGAAAAAGAAATGGTTGGTTTTGAATTCCGTTCCAAAGAACATGCCCGGCCTTTGTATGTTTCACCTGGACACCTCATTTCTTTAGGTACTGCTCTCAAAGTTGTTGCTGATTCAATCAAACCCCCTCACAAACTCCCAGAACCATTGCATTTAGCACATAAATTTGCTAAACAAGAATTAAAAAATTAATTTGGTTTATGTTGATAATATAGTTTTACTGAATTTAACAAAAATTTAATAATTTCTTCGTTAGTAGTTTGCAAAAAACTGGTCATTTTTTCTAAAGTTAAAGTAAATTTAGAATTTGAATTAATTGATATAGATTCTCCTGAATTAGTTTTGATATATATTTGATTTTTATCAACATCTTTAACTCTGTTTATTGGATATATCAAGTGATCTGTTCTTTTTTCATCAATATTAAGTACCCTGATGGACAAAGTTGTTTGTAAAGGTGAAAAAGAAAACTGAAAATATTCCTGATGAGTTGGTTCTCTATTTAAAGGAGATTCAAAATTGTATCCAAACCTATCAACTCTATCAGAACCCGGCCAGGTTTT
>JAHWGZ010000046.1 GCA_019323755.1 Candidatus Woesearchaeota archaeon | reverse complement strand
GGAATGTCTGGCTAATCCAATGTAAACTGTGGTCCTGTAAACTACCTCTGTTATTTCTTTTTTATTTATACCATACACTATCGGATTTGTTGATTTTTTCTCACATCCTGTTAAAGCCAGGTAAGCAGCCAAGACAAAAGGAATTAATCTCTTCATTTTTTCTCGTCTTTTCTGAAGTAATCAAGGATGCTGTTCAAGGAAGCGGCAATGTAACCAAAACCACTTGGTTTTCTACCCTTTCCACCTTCAACACCAGCTTCGATTGTTACCGGTCCGATATCTGCTCCAATGAAAGCGCTGTAAATATCTTGAGCAGTTTGGCCAGACAGTTCAGTTCTAGTCCATCCAACTCCTCCAGTAACATTGACATCTTTGCCGAGAAGCTCATTGGTCCTGCCATAGACTTCTCCGTGATAAGTGACAGTACCATCTTTGGCATGACTGGCTCTGATCCTTAAGACTGCATCACTTCCTTTGGTGTACAAAGGAGATGGCCTGAAGTTAGCAATGTTGTCAGCAACTCCTGGGTCGTTAACACCGTTATCAAACAAGTCCATAAGGCCTTTGTGCGCTCCAGCTCCATTTCGGTCACCAAGAGTCAGCAAAGCATCAACATGATAATTTCCGTCAAAATCGGTTTGACCCCATATTCTGAATCCGATACCTTCGCCTTTTTTAGGACCATAGTGAGCTATGCAAGCGTTTATTTTTCCTTTTCCTTCTTCGCTAACTTGTCCGCCTAGAGCAGCAAGGATTCTTGAATCTTTAAGATTTAACCAACCAACACCCTGTAAATGACTGACTCCATCTTTCAGGAAATAGCCAATTTTAACATTGGAATTTTCAGTTGGGCTGGCGCCTGCGTAAACTTGGAATAATTTGCTGTCTGTGCCAGTATCTCTTTCCAAAGAAAAGCCGGTTTGGACAAGTTCAGCAATTGTTCCATTAAATTCAGCACCAAGACCATAGTTGCTGGCATTATCCATTGAAACGAAGATTCCGGCCTTGCCACTAATCAAGTCGCCAATAGTTACTTTTTGCCGGCCGCCTAATCTCCAGCCTTCATAGTCATCGTCAGTTATGGTGTGGTCAGCCCTGAATAAGTCGTCTCCAACTTCCAATCTTTGAATATGAACATCAGGTCCATCTGTGTCAATGGCACTGAAGTTTTCAAGCCAAATATCTAATGAAGGTTTGGTCTCTTTTTGAACAGCAACAGTTGGCTGTGTTTCTGGTTTGACAGGATCATCTGCTTTGGCAACGGGAGCTAAAGCAAAGTAAGCAGCAATTGCATAAGGGGCCGCTTTCCCAAATATTTTTTCAATAAGCTTTGTCATTTGATTTACCTCGTGATAGAGCTATCGCTAGCCCTTGTTAGTTATTCACTCTTAAGTGGTACTAACTGAGGGATATATTTAAATATTACCTACCCCTAAGGGGGGAGTAATGAATAAAAAACTGCTTGAAGAGATAGGCTTAACAAAGTCGGAAATTAAAGTTTATTTGGCTTTATTGGAATTGGGCAGTTCTTCGACTGGAAAAATAGTGGAAAAATCAAAAGCTTCTTCTTCTAAGATATATGAAATTTTAGATAAACTAATAGAGAAAGGGTTAGTCAGTTATATTGTTGAATCTGGAGTGAAACGTTTTGAAGCAGCTGACCCAAAGAGAATTCTTGATTATATGAATGAGAAGGAAAGAAAGTTGAAGGACCAAAAAGATGAAATCAAGAAAATTCTACCTGAACTTAAATTAAAAAGAACTTTGTCCAAATATAAATCAGAGGCAACGATTTACCGCGGTCTGAAAGGTATTGAAACAGCTTATTATGGTGCACTTGACACGCTTAAACCAAGCGATACTATCTTGGTTTTAGGTGCTCCATCGAGATCTGAAACTTTAAACAGGTTTTTTGCTAAATACATGAAAGAAGCTGCACGAAGAAAAGTCAAGTTTAAATTGATCTATAATGAAAAAGCAAGAGGAGAATTACAAACAGAACCAGAAAGCATGCCTTCTGGTGAATGGAAATATACTCCGGAAGAAACCCCGGCAGAAACAGCAATTTATCCAGACAGGGTTATTATATTCCCCGAGGCAAAAGACATTATTTTAGTTGAGATTAAAAATAAAGAGATTGTAGAATCCTTTAGAGTACAATTTGAGAAGTGGTGGGAGCAGGACACGACAATTTCTAAGGGGATGGATGCTTTGAAAAGAGCCCTTTACTCTTTTTTGGATGATTTCAAACCGGGCGAGAATTATGATGTTTTAGGAGCGGCTTTGGGGCCTAAAGGTTATGAAAAAAAATATGCAGATTTCTTTGAAAAGTTCCACCAAGAGAGATTTAAAAAAGGAATTCATGCCCGATTGCTTTTCCAGCAAGACACTAAAAAGTCAATTGACAAATACAGAAAAGGCCTGTACAAGGAAAATGCAGAAATTAAATTTCTGCCTTATAAAACTGAATCTCCTGTGGCAATTTTTCCTTCTAAAGAAAAGACCTTGCTTTTAGTTCAGCAAAAAGAGCCAACGATTATTACTATCAATAACAAGGAAGTGACTGAATCTTTTAAAAAACATTTTACAGCAAGATGGGACCAGGATGTCAATATCTATAAGGGTTTTGGTGCAGTAACTGATAAATTTATGTCGATGCTTGATTTATACGAAGGGGGAGAGGAATATTATGTTCTGGGTGCGACCTATGGTATGGGTGGTAAGAAATTAAAAGACTGGTTTATGGATTATTCCAAAGCAAGGATGAAGAAAAAAGTTATTGGAAAGTTTTTGATTGTGCCCGAAGCAAGAGAGCAAATTATTTATGAATTTACGCATACCGGTGACCCTGAGATGAAGTATTCTGTTGTCAAAGAATTGCCTTCTGATTTTTCAACTCCAATGCAGATAAACTTGTATAAAGGAAACAGGGTCTTAATGTTTTTATGGAGCAAGGAGATGATGTGTTTTGAAGTTGAATCTGAGATATTGTATAATAATTTCAAGACTTATTTTGATGCTTTGTGGGACCAGGATGTTAAAGTTGTTAAAGGAAACGAAGGTATAAAACAAATATTTGAGGAAATTCTTGAAGCTGGTGAATATGATGTACTGGGTGCTCGAGGTTATGTAACAAAAGCAATACCTGAGTTCATGGAAGACTGGACCAAAAGGGCCGCCAAGAAAAATGTCAAAGGAAGAAATATCACCGATCTTGGGGTGAAAGGAAAAAAAATTTCAAAATATTCATTTCTTAAAACAAAATATACCCTGCCAAAAGAATTCAGCGAACTGAGTACAATTTTAATTTACAAAGAGAAAGTGGCAATAACCAACTGGATGGGAAAAGAGCCATTTGCAGTAATTATAGAGAACAGGCACATCCATGATATGTATAAACTTCAATTTGAACTTCTCTGGAAAAAATAAGAAATAAAAAATTAAATAAATAAAGGTATAAAGACAATTGCCACAATGCTCATTAACTTCAACAGGATGTTCAAGGAAGGTCCTGAGGTGTCTTTGAAAGGATCACCAACGGTGTCACCAACAACAGCTGCTTTGTGAGCATCTGAGCCTTTGCCGCCAAAATTTCCTTTTTCTATGAACTTTTTAGCGTTATCCCAGGCTCCGCCTGAATTAGCCATCATAACAGCTAACAAGAAGCCTGAAGCAATGGCACCAGCTAACATGCCGCCAAGAACATCTGCGCCCCAGAGTCCAACTAAGATTGGTACAATGATGGCCATTAATCCCGGCAAAATCATGTGATAGATAGCGCCTTTAGTGGCAATAGAAACACATTTTTCATAATCTGGTTGGCCTTTGCCTTGCAGGATTTTTTTAGTTCTAAACTGTCTTCGAACTTCTTCAATCATCTTGAAGGCAGCTTTGCCAACAGCTTTCATAGTCATGGAACTGAATAAGAAAGGCAGCAAAGCACCAATCAAAACACCGATAAAGACTTTGGTGCTTAATAAATCAATGATTTCTAGTCCGGTGGTGGTTGAATAAGTAGAAAAGAAGGCCAAAGCTGTTAAAGCTGCTGAACCAATAGCAAAACCTTTGCCCATGGCAGCAGTGGTGTTGCCTAAAGAATCCAAAGCATCGGTTTTCTTTCGAACAATTTTAGGCAAGCCAGACATTTCAGCAATACCACCAGCATTGTCAGCCACTGGGCCATAAGCATCAACTGCCAAAGTAATGCCTAAAGTAGAAAGCATACCAACAGCAGCAATAGCAATGCCAAATAAACCAGCAAAATGATAGCTGATGAAAATAGCAGCAGCCACAACAATAACTGGAATAACAGTGCTTTCCATGCCAACAGCCAATCCCTGAATCAGATTAGTGCCGGCTCCGGTTTTAGCTGCTTCAGCAATGGTTTTAGTTGGACGATATTTATCAGCAGTGTAATATTCAGTAGCATAACCAATGACAATACCTGCGATTAAACCAGCGAGAACAGCCCAAAAAGCATTATAGCTGCCTAAGAGATATTTAGTCAAACCCAGGGCAGCTAAAGCCAGTAAAGCAGCAGCAACCCAGGTTCCCATCCTTAAACCAAAGTGCAGGCCTTTTTCTGTTTTGCTTCTGACAAAGAAAGTGCCGACAATTGAAGCAATGATGCCTGCTCCAGCAATACCAATAGGCAGGATTAAACCATTGGCGCCAAAAGTAAGGACACCTAAAGCAACTGCAGCAATAATTGAACCAACGTAAGATTCAAACAAGTCTGCGCTCATACCAGCAACATCACCAACATTGTCTCCGACATTGTCAGCAATAACAGCTGGATTTCTTGGATCATCTTCAGGAATACCAGCTTCAACCTTACCAACTAAATCAGCGCCAACATCAGCAGCTTTAGTGTAAATACCGCCGCCGACCCTGGCAAAAAGAGCAATTGATGAAGCTCCTAATGAGAAACCAAAGATTAGCTTCGGGTCTTTGAAAATTAACAGTAAAATAATGATGCCGAGCAAACCAGTGCTGACCACACACAAACCAGTAACAGCGCCGCTGTTAAAGGCAATCTAGAAAGCCTTGCTGATTTTCTTTCTGGCAGCTTCAGTAGTTTTGACGTTGGCTCTGGTAGCCACACGCATACCAACATTGCCGGCTAAAGCAGAAAGAACAGCACCAACAACAAAAGTGATGGAGCCAAACAAGCCTTCATGCATGGCTGTGCTGGGGTCATCTAAAGCAAAGAAAAGAACAATGACCATAATAATCATAAAGACAATCAAAAATTTATATTCTGTTTTGAGAAAGGCCATAGCACCTTTTCTGATGTGAGATGAAAGCTCCTGCATCTTTGGTGTGCCGTCTGGCTCTTTTTTAAGCTTCAAGAACAGATAAATTGTAAATAAAATACCAATAATAGTTGCTACAATACTTGCTTCGATTAACATTAAAACCACCCTCCTAATTTAGATTTGAATTTTAATTTGAAAGATATTTATAAGGTTTTTGTTTCTTGAGAATAAGTTATTATAAAAACCATTTGGTTGGGATTATTTTTGATAAATCTGTTCTTTTCCAGTAAAAATATAATCTTTTAACATGGTCCACTCTCTCGATGAGATTTTCCTGGGTGCTGTACTCTGGGGTTACCACAGATAGCTTGATATTGCAGTGAGGGATAATATCTTCATCCTCTAATTCCAGGGAACGCCAAATCCTTAATTCAACATTGCCAAACAACCCTTCATATTCATAATGACCTTCCTCAAAAAATAAATAACCAATGGTCCTGTCTTTTTCCAGTCCAAAAGTATCAGCAAAAGGAAAACTGCTTTCTACAGTTTGAATCAAGGGGTGCTGTCTTCTCAAATGAACTTCCCGATTCTGAAAACGGTCAAAAAAAGAACTCGGTTTTTCTTCTTTAAGCGTTGGTTTACCCAAAGACAAATAACCATCAGCCTGAATAATTTCCCTATTCAATTTTGCTATCAAACCATTAGGATTGATCAGGTTAAGTCCAAGTTTGTTCATAAAAAACAAAGAAATGGATTAATTTATATATTTTTATGTTCTGAATAATAGTTATAATCCTTGAAGTTTTTCCCGAAGACTTTCCAATTCAGCTTTTTCTAATTCTCTAAAAATTTCATCTTTTTTTCCACTTTCTCTGAGTTCTCTTCTGTATCTTTCATATTCCCTGGGCAACCAAATCTCAAGGTGTTCACCAACTCCTAAAATGGCCACTTCCTGTTTATCTTCTAATCCAAGAAAATCACCTAAAACCGGAGGCGCAGAAACGCGGTGGGATTCAGGATCATATTGAATTGAAAGAGAGTTAGGTACTTGATATGGAAATATTAAAATGCAATGAAAATCATTGAATCCATATTCACAGCCATGAAAACCTTCTTCAGACAGAGGCTGTTCTTTAGTTGGCTGGAATATTTTAGGGAGGGTAAAGTAATCAGATTTCTTTTGTCTGTGAAATGTTTTCTCTCTTGTTCCACAATAAAGG
>JAHWGZ010000045.1 GCA_019323755.1 Candidatus Woesearchaeota archaeon | reverse complement strand
TGCTATTCACCCCAGTCCTTGGGCTGATGGTGTTACTATCAGAAGCGTGGCTCCTAATTCTTCTGCTTCAGAAGCAGGTTTTATCAGCCCCAAAGCCGCCTCTACACCTTTAAGTAAAGAAAGGATTATCTCTATTGACAATCAGCCCATTAATAATCTTGAAGATTACCAAAATTTTATTTTCTCTTTAGAGCCAGAAGAAATTATCCATATTACCACTAACAAAAACACTTACACTCTGGAAACTCGTCCGCTTTATGAAGAACTCAATCAAACTTCTAATAAAACCACCAATAAAACACCAAAAATTATTGGCACCCAGGATCTTGGCCTTAAAGTTTATGATGCTCCTCAGTCCAATATCAGAAAAGGGCTTGATTTAGCTGGTGGTACTCGTGTTCTTATTAAACCCGAAGGAGAAGTTACTCGTGATGATCTTGGTGTTGTCATTGATAATCTCAAAGAACGCCTTCATGGTTATGGTCTCAGTGATATCATTGTCCGTGAAGCCCGTGATTTAAGCGGTGATTATTTTATTTTAGTTGAAATTGCCGGTGCTACCGAAGAAGAAGTTAGAGACCTTTTAGCCCGCCAGGGTAAGTTTGAAGCTAAGATTGGCAATCAAACTGTTTTTATTGGCGGTGAAAGAGATATTACTTATGTTTGCCGCAGTGCTGAATGCTCTGGCCTTAATCCCAGAATTCCTTGCGGCCAGTTGGAAAGCGGCCAGTGGGCCTGCAGCTTCTTTTTTGAAGTTACTTTGGACCCAGCTGCTGCTGCTCGCCATGCTCAAATCACTCAAGACTTGGATGTTATTTCTGAAAATAACAACCAGTACTTAAGCCAAGATCTTGTCCTTTTCTTAGACGACAAAGAAGTTGACACTTTAAAAATCGGCGCTGAACTCAAAGGCAAAGATACCACCAATATTCAAATTTCTGGCAGCGGCTCTGGAGAAACAATTGACCTGGCCCGTTTTGATACATTAAAAAATATGAAGCGTTTGCAGACCATCCTCAAAACCGGCAGCCTGCCTTTTAAAATAGAAATCATTAAGATGGATACTATCTCACCTGTCCTTGGTCACGAATTCCTTAACAACGCTATTTTTATTGGTCTTCTTGCTCTAGTTGGTGTTGTTGTTGTCATCACTATCCGTTACCGCAAGATCAAAATCATCCTGCCTTTAGCCACCACCTTGGTTTCTGAATTAATTCTTATCCTGGGTTTTGCTGCTATTTTTGGCTGGAATCTTGATTTGGCTGCGATTGCTGGTATTGTCATTGCTATTGGTACTGGTGTCGACCATCTGATTGTTATTACTGATGAGACTCTCAAAGGTGAAGTTATTTATGACTGGAAAAAGAAAATTAAGAACGCCATGTACATTGTTTTTGGTGCCTTCCTGACCACTTGTGCCGGCATGATTCCGCTTTGGTTTGCTGGAGCCGGTATTTTGAGAGGTTTTGCCTTTACCACTATTGTTGGGCTTATCTTTGGTGTCTTTATTGCCCGGCCAGCTTATGCTGCACTTATTGAAATTTTATTGAAGGAGTGATTTTTTTTAAATCAGCTAATTTTTCCTGCTTTTTAACTCTCCTCCATCTCGTCACTTTTGCCCAAAATTTATTTCCTTGAGAAGTCAACTTTTGCTCTTTTTGCCACAAAACTTTTATTTCTCCTTCCAACTGTTGTATTTTGATATTGTATTTTTTAATCAAATTAACCAGTTTCCTCTGGATACTCCTTTCTTTTTCCTCTCTTCTTCTGGCTGCTGCTTTTTCTTCCATGCGCCTCATTTCCCTGATTACTTCTTGTGTCATAAATATCCTGAAGACAAACCCCTATTTATTTTTTTTGATAAGATTTATATATCTTGATTTTAACTTAAATTAAAAATGAGGTCCTTTGTCATTTCCCTGGGTGGCAGCATCCTGGTGCCGGATAAGATCAATATCAATTTCCTTAAAAGATTTCGAAAACTTATTCTCCGACATTCTAAAAAAAATAAATTCATTCTTATTATTGGCGGCGGCAAAACCGCTAGAAATTATCAAAAGGCTGCTCATTCAGTTGTTAAGGTTATTGACGAAGATTTAGATTGGATTGGCATCCATTCAACTCGCTTAAATGCTCATTTGTTGAGAACAATCTTCAGGGGTATTGCCCATCCTAGGATTGTCAAAGATCCTACAAAAAAAATTGGTTTTAAAAAATTATTAATTGGTGCTGGCTGGAGACCTGGCTGTTCAACTGATTATGATGCAGTTGTTTTGGCTAAAACCTATGGTGTTAAAACCGTGATTAACATAACTAATGTTGACTATCTGCATGATAAAAATCCTGCGATTTATAAAAAAACCAAGATTATCAAAAAGGCAGACTGGAAAACCATGAGGAAAATTGTTGGCTCAAAATGGACACCAGGTTTGAACGCTCCTTTTGACCCTGAAGCCGCTAAATTAGCCCAGAAGTTAAAATTAAAACTAGTTTTAATTGGACCTGATTTAAAAAATCTTGACAATCTGTTGCACAATAAGAAATTCAAAGGTTCTGTTGTTGAAGATTAAGTATGATCCAGTCTTGACAGTTCTTCCCTTATCCTCTTTTCTCCATCATCTTTTTTCTTGTTTTCTAAATTG
>JAHWGZ010000044.1 GCA_019323755.1 Candidatus Woesearchaeota archaeon | reverse complement strand
GCTGCTTCCTCTCCCTCTAAAATCTTTTGTCTTTCAGCTGGCGGGATAAATAGTATATAAAGAACAATCAAAGCTGCAATAATCGCAATCAAGGCCGATGCTGCTGCAGCTTGTCCTCTTTTATTTTTTCTCATCAATTCGATAAAATCTTTGTAATATATAAAATTTCCTGAATTTTATGATTAAAAAAACAAAGTTTTTTAATGTGTAAATATTTTTACTTCTTTATGAAGATTATTCATTCTGATTTCAAAAAAGGTATTGCTAAGATAAAGGTCGAAACTCTTGATGATCTTTGGTATTTAAGTCACTTAATTGACCCCCAAGACCTTATCTCAGGCAAAACCCTCAGAAAAATCAAAAAAACAGGCCAGGAAGAGCGCACCCAAAAAGTCACCCGCAAACCTGTTTTCCTGAAAATCCAAGTTGATAAAATTGATTTCAGCCCCTATAACAATGTTCTTCGGGCTGGCGGCAAAATCATTGAAGGTCCTGATGACTTGCCCAAAGGCAGCCACCATACCTTTAATCTTGAAGAAGGCACCCAGGTTACTATTCAAAAACAAAAATGGCTTTCTTATCAAAAACAAAAACTTCAGGAAGCTACCCAAAAAAAATTCCTTTTCCTTATCTGTATTTTTGACCGCGAAGATGCTTTCATTGCCCTCTCCAAACATTATGGTCATCAAATTCTTATTGAACTTCACGGCGAAGTTCCTAAAAAAGAAACCCGCGCTCTGACTAAAGATACCTTTTACCACGACCTTATCAAAGCCCTCGGCGAATATAATCAGCGCTATCAGCCAGAAAATATTATTCTGGCAAGTCCTGCCTTTTACAAAGAAGACCTTTTAAAATTAATTACTGAAGAAAAACTCAAGAAAAAAATTGTTTTGGCCACTTGCTCTTCAGCCAAAGAATCTGCTTTAAGTGAAGTTCTTAAGCGCCCTGAACTTCAGCAGGCTTTAAAAAATTCACATCTGGCCGAGGAAACTAAATTAGTTGAAGAAATCCTCACTCAAATATCTAAAAATAATTTAGCTGCTTATGGTATCAGAGAAGTTAAAAAAGCAGTTGAAGCCGGTGCTGTTGAAAAACTTCTTGTCCTCGACGCCCTTATCCAGGAATATCGCGCCAAAGAAAAATATGAAAGACTTGATTATCTCATGAAGACTACTGACCAAACCAAAGGCACTGTTCATATTATTTCCTCAGAACATGAAGGCGGCCAAAAACTTAAAGGACTTGGTGGAATTGCTGCTCTTCTCAGATATAAATTAGAATGGTAAAATCAAAATCAGTTCAATGGGTTGAAAAAGACCCTCAAAAAGAGATGTGGTGGCCCTCAGCAGAATTAAAGAAAAAGGCCTGGGTTTCCTCCTCATCAATTTACAAAAAAGACCCCCAGAAATTTTGGGCTGAACAAGCCAAAGAACTCCATTGGTTTCAACCCTGGCAAAAAATTTATCAGGAAAAAATTCCTTATTTTCAATGGTTCCTCCAGGGAAAAATTAATGCTTCTTACAATTGTCTTGACCGCCATCTTGAAAAAAATAAAGACAAAACTGCCATTATTTGGGAGCCAGAAATTGGTGACACTCAAACCTTGACTTACCAGCAACTTTCTCAGGAAGTCAGTCTCTTTGCTAATGTTCTTAAAAAAATAGGTGTCAAAAAAGGTGATTTTGTCACAATTTATTTGCCTATGATTCCTGAAACAGTCATTGCTATGCAGGCCTGCTCCAGAATTGGGGCTCCTCATTCTGTTGTTTTTTCTGCCTTTTCCCCGGATTCTTTAAAACAAAGAATTCAGGATGCCCAGTCAAAGTTTCTCATTACTTGTGATGGTTATTATCGCCGAGGTAAAATTATCAATCTCAAGGAAAAAGCTGATCAGGCCATTTCAAATCAAACTAAAACCCTGGTTATCAACCGGGCCAGTCTTAAAATAAAATTAAAGAAAAATCAATTTTGGTGGCATGAATTAAAAAAACAAGTCCCGTCAGAATGCCCGCCTGAACCCATGGACAGCGAGGATATTCTTTTCATTCTCTATACCAGTGGCACTACTGGCCAGCCCAAAGGCATTATCCACACTCATGGTGGTTATTTGACCTATGCTGCCACCACCACCAAAATAAATTTTGATCTTCATAAAGAAGATATTTTTTGGTGTACTGCTGATGTTGGTTGGATTACTGGCCACACCTATATTTGTTACGGTCCTTTGCTTAATGCTGGTACTATTGTTATTTATGAAGGTTCTCCGGATTATCCTGATTTTAGCCGCTGGTGGCAGATTATTGAAAAACATCAAATCACTATTTTTTATACTGCCCCTACTGCCATTCGTATGTTTGTCAAGGCCGGAATTTCCTGGATTCAAAAACACAATCTTGATTCTTTAAGACTCTTGGGCACTGTTGGTGAACCCATTAATCGCGAAGCCTGGCTCTGGTTTTTTAGGTATATTGGCCAGGAACATTGCCCTGTTATTGATACTTGGTGGCAGACTGAAACCGGAGGCCATATGATCAATACCTTGCCAGGTCTCGGACCTTTTATCCCGACTGTGGCTGGTCTCAGTTTTCCCGGCACTCAGCACGAAATTGTGGATGAAGATTGTCAGCCTGCTCAAGAAGGTTATCTAATCCAAAAATCACCCTTTGCTCCTGGCATGCTGCGCGGTGTTCTCAATAATCCTCAGCGTTATCAGGAAACATACTGGGGCAAATATAAAAAATATTATTATACTAGTGATGGCGCTGTTAAATTTCAAAAAAAATATTTTCGCATTACTGGCCGCACTGATGATATTATGAAAATTGCCGGTCACCGTCTGGCTACTGCTGAATTGGAAAATGCTGTTACTGAACACTCGCAGGTAGTTGAATGTGCTGTCGTGCCTTTGCCCGATAACATCAGGGGTGAAGTTCCTCTTGCCTTTGTCATTGCCCAAAAACCAGAATCAGAGCAATTTAAAAAAGAAATTATCAAGCAGGTTGAAAAGTCCATCGGTCCCATCGCCCGTCCAAAATTTATTATTTTCGTCGATGATCTGCCCAAAACCCGCAGCGGCAAAATCATGCGTCGTGTGCTTAAAAATATCATCCAAAAAAAACCATTGGGTAATCTTTCTACTCTGCAGAATCCAGATTCCGTCGGAAAAATAAAGAAAATTATTACCAATATACTGCAAATACAAAAAGTTTAAAAATAGTAACATTTTAATAGTAGTTGGGATTACTTCCATATTAGTAATAAATTTCCAAAAAAGAGGAGGGGTGTGTTAAATGATTGTCAAAGAAGAATTTTTAAGCAAATTAAGAAGGTATTTTGATCTGAATCTTTATGAAGTTAAATTGTGGGCTGCTTTGTTGTCTCGTGGTGTTTCTACTGCTGGTGAATTGTCTGACATTGCCAATGTTCCTCGCTCTAGAAGCTACGATGTTCTGGAATCTCTCGAAAAAAAAGGTTTTGTTGTTACTAAAATCGGCAAACCCATCAAATACATCACTGTTCCTCCTTCAGAAGTGGTTGAAAGAGTTAAGAAAAACATGCGCATTAATGCCGAAGAAAAAGTTAAGCGTTTGGAAACCCTTAAAAATTCAGAGGTCCTCAATGAGCTTGAAACCTTGCACACCCAAGGGGTTGAACTGATTGAACCTTCAGACCTTTCTGGCTCTCTTCGGGGCCGCCACAACCTCTACAACCATCTTGATTTGTCTATCAAAAATGCTAAAAAGAGTGTTACCATTATGACTACCACCCAAGGCCTTATGAGAAAAATTGAAGGCCTTAAATCAACTCTTGAAGCTGTCAAAAAGAAAGACGTTCAAATCAGGATTGCTGCTCCTCTCACCAAAGAAGCTAAATCAGCCATCAAAGAAATCAAAGGTGTTGCTGATGTTCGTCATGTTAGCAATGTCAAAGCCAGATTCTGCATTGTTGACGGCAAAGACCTTACTTTTATGGTTCTTGACGACCAGGATGTTCACCCCACCTACGATGTTGGGGTTTGGGTTAACACCTCCTTCTTTGCTTCGGCTTTGGAGAACCTTTTCAACAATAGCTGGCCCAGCATGAAACCAGCTGACAAGATTTTTAAATAATTTTTTTCTTTTTCTCGTTAGTTTTATAAATGAGATTTAATTTTAATTTTTAAAATGGATATTCAGAAAATAATCAGCACTTTGGACCATTTAGAAAGAAAAATAGTCCCTTTGCTTAAGACAGAAAATACTTTTTCTCAGCTGGTCCAGAAATCTCAGTTAAAAGAAGTTGAAGTCATGCGCGCTCTGCAGTGGCTGAAAAATAAGGATATTCTCAAAATCAAGACTGAAAAAAAGAAAATGGTTTCTTTGGACCAGGATGGTCAAAAATATCTAAAGCAGGGTTTGCCTGAAAAATCTGTTTTAAAATTAATCAAAGACAAACCTCTTCCTCTTTCTGAAGTCCAAAAAGAATCAGGTCTTTCTCCTGAAGAGTTTAATTCCACTCTCGGCATTCTCAAACAAAAATTAGCTGCTGAATTTATCAAAGACCCAGAACCCCTCCTTCAAATTACTTCTCAAGGCCAAAAAATCCTCGCCCAGGAAACCTTAGAGGAAAAATTCCTTAAAAAACAGTTTCCCTTAGAACCAGGCCAGCTTCAAGATGAAGAAAAACATGCTTTTGATCAGCTTAAAAAAAGAAAAAATATTCTTAAGATTGAAGACCAGATTGAACGCCTGATTGAACTAACTCCTCTTGGTCAGGAGCTTGTCAAACAAAAAATTACTTCTGTAGAAATCCTTAATCGTCTCACCTCTGCTATGCTCAAAAACCACACTTGGCAGAACAAAACCTTTCGTCATTATGACTTGAAAGCTGCTGTTCCCCAGATTCCTTTTGGCCGCCTGCATTTTGTCACCGAAGCCATCAATTATATCAAAAAAATCTGGCTTGAAATGGGTTTTCAGGAAATGACTGGCTCTTTGGTTCAGACTGCTTTTTGGGATTTGGACTCTCTTTTTGTTCCTCAGGATCATCCTGCTCGGGAAATGCAGGATACTTTTTACTTAGAAAACCCTAACCAAGGAAAATTACCCCGGGAACTTTATTCCAAAATAAAAGCTGTTCATGAAAATGGCGGCTCAACTGGTAGCCAAGGCTGGGGCTATCAATTTTCTGAAGAAGAAGCACAAAAACTCTTGCTTCGAACCCATACCACTGTTCTTAGCGCTCAAACTTTGGCTCAACTTAAACAAACAGATCTCCCTGCCAAATTTTTTTCAGTTGCTAAAGTTTTCCGTAATGAAACTCTTGACTGGAAGCATCTTTTTGAATTTTACCAGGTTGAAGGGATTGTTGTTGACCCCAAAGCCAATCTTCAGCATTTGATCGGCTATTTAAAACAGTTTTATCAAAAAATGGGCTATACTGATGTTCGTGTCCGTCCAGCCCATTTCCCTTACACCGAACCTTCTTTAGAAGTTGAAGTTTTCCATCCTGTTCAAAAACAATGGATTGAATTAGGTGGTGCTGGTATTTTCCGCCCTGAAGTTACCCAGCCTTTGCTCGGCCATGCTATCCCTGTTCTTGCCTGGGGCCAGGGCATGGAGCGCATTATTTCTTCTTATTATCACATCAATGATCTTCGTGAAATTTATAAAAATGATTTAAAAAAACTCCGAGGTGTTCAAACATGGATGAAATAGTTAAATTTCCAAAACCAAAAGAAGAAAAACCCAAAGTTTTTGACCGCCAAGTCACCTTCCAGTTTAAAACTTTATTGAAAGTTGCGTTAGTTCTGGCAATTGCAGTTGTTTTTTTCTGTTTGGGCCGTTATTATTTTCCTGATTTAGAAGATAATACTCAAGAAGTTCCTCTAGTTACTGGAGCAGCTGTTGTTGATACTTCACCGGAAATAACTGTTGCCAATATTGTTGAAGAGCCAATTGAAGAAAATAATACAGAAGAAACACCAGAGCCAGAAGAAGAGGAAGAAAAATTTACCACCAGCAATTATAAAAATGTTGGCTTGGTTATCAGAGAGTTTGATTTGAAATGGTATGATGATTGGGGTAAGATTGAAAAAATTTATTACACCATTTCTAATGATGAAGATGGCACCATCCAGCCTAAAACCTTTGAATTTATTATGGAAGGTTATGAAGATTATCCCAAAATTATTAATGTTCCTTCCTTAGATCAAAGTATCCCCAAAGGTAAAACATTTGATGGTGTTGTTGATTTTGTTTTCACCTATAATCAAAACACTGTTGACCCTAAAAGTGTTCTTATCCAATTAAAATTGATTGATGATTCCAACAACACTATGATTTCAATTCAAAAACCATTTGACTTGACTAAATAACATGCCCACCATTACTTTAAACAAAAAAGCCTTGGAAAAGGCTGTCGGCAGAAAATTATTAGACCAAGAGCTCAAGGACCG
>JAHWGZ010000043.1 GCA_019323755.1 Candidatus Woesearchaeota archaeon | reverse complement strand
CCAGTAGCTGATTCGCCGACTACATCTTTTCCTTTAACAATATGAGGAATACTTTTTCCTTGGATTGGGGTTGGTCTTTCAAAGCCCATCCCTTTGATAGTTGTTAATAGTTCATGGCTTAAGCCAAAATTTTCAAATAAATTCATTTTATTTATACCTCTGTATTCATTATATAGCACTTATCTAGAAAAAGCGAAATGTTAGTAACAAGTGCTCTCTCGTCTCTGATAATGCTCTTTAAGCATAATTATTTTTCATAGTATATAAATCTTTCTATTTTAATCACTTTTAGGTTAAAAAAGGCTGCATGCATAAAGTTTAAATATCCCTGGCCTTTAGTTCCCGCTAAGTTTATTTGTTTTAGTTGTGGGGGTGAAATCTCATGGCCAAAAAGAAAAAATGCTGCTTATTTGATGATGAAGGCGACGATGAAGATTGGTAATTCTTATTGATTCCTTTTTTTCTTTTTATTTTTTTTAATATCCAAAACAAATTCTCAAATCAATCTCTTTATTCCCAGCCAAGGAATTGTCAGTCAAATTAAAACCGCTTTTCCGCAAAGAAGCAAAAACCATTTTCTCAGCGTCTGGATAATATTTCTTCATAAAATAAGCAAGGTTGGAAGCTGCCATACATATATTATAGGCTTCAAATGATATATATTTGTTGGACACAATGTTGACATAAATGTTTACGTACACACCACTTATACTTTGTGTGGAAAATGTATTTATCCCCAGCCACTATATTATAGTTTAACCACGCCGCTCTCTATCTAACAGCTTCAGAAACAAACAGACCAACCCATGCCAAACCAAAAAGAATCCACCATTGACCTTCACTTCCATAGTCTTTACTCTGATGCAGAGGAAAAACCAGAAAATCTGGTTTACAAATTAGCCAAAATCAACAGCTGCACCCCTGTCAAAGCAGCCTGCCTCACAGACCACAACACCCTTAGAGGCCAGGTTCCCTTTCAAAACTCACTAAGAAACTACAATAAAACCCAATTGCCGGAAAACCAAATTCAGGAAGGTATTTTTGGGGTTGAAGTTACTTTAGAATACCAAAATCTGCCCATTCATATTTTGGCTTATTCCTTTCCAGAGCCAAGAGAAACCAGCCCGCTTAATAGATTTGCTTATTTCAGCCAGATTGATACTCTCCTTCTCAAACACATCAATGATGGCCAGAGAGAACGTTATTATCGGGAATTGCAATTAGCCAGGCAGCAGCATCCTGATTTGGAAAAAGAAATTATTTCAACCAGGGAAGTGCTTGAAGAATCAGGTGAATATGCCTATGAATGCTCTGACGGTCAAAAAGGCTTCAACCACATCCACATTGCCTCGGCCATTGCTAAAAAAACCGGCAAACCCAGAAAAACAGAATACTTTGAAAGGGGCGGTCCATTTTATCTAAGTTCCAGTGACCATTATTTCAAAAAGATTCCCATAGTTCAAGGTCTTTCAATCTTAAAGCAGTATTCAACAGAGATTATCCTGGCCCACCCCAAAAGAATTGCTGATCTTTTAAGCAGAAAAAAAGTTGAAAAACTTATCAGTCAGCTTGCTCGCTTCCTTACTGGCATTGAAGTTTATGCCAGCATTCATTCGCCGGACGACATTGATTATTACAACTATCTCATGGACAAATTTAATTTTTCAACAACTACTGCTGGCTCAGATTTCCACACCTATCAAAAAGAAAAACTCTGTCATTTCCAAAATGATACCTTCCTTCCCAACACCCTCAAAAATGTTGCTTGACTTCCCAAACCAACTGGAAAAAATCATTGATTTGGAACTTAGCAATCTCCAGTCCGAAGAACCGGCCAAGCATGAACAAACCGGAGACATTGTATTTAAGCTTGGCAAAAACATTAAAAACCTTTCAATCGAAGACCTGGAAAAGCTTAGGGAGCAAGTCGAGGCTCTTGGCCTTAGCAAATACGAAGATAATCCTAACTACGAAAAAATAAAACCAGAACCTTTGATTGAACCAAACCATTATTTTCCTGAAAACCGCGGTTACCTTCTTTTCCTCTTGTTTAGAAAAGCCTCTCACCATTTCTCTGATGCCCAGCAAAACGGCAATGTCAAGATCAAAGCTAAAAAAGCCAGGTGTTTGTTGGAAATTGGCAAGTTATCAGAAAAGATTCATGATGCCAACCACACTAACCCTAAAAGATTGTTCAACCAGGCAATCCAGATTTTTTCAGAGCTGGAAGAAAAAACCCAGAATTTTGAAGATCTTAGTTACTATCAGTTTCTCAAGGGTGACACCCAAATAAGAATGGCTGATTTGAATAAAGATCTTGGCAGCTATCTTGACGCCCTAACATCATTAAAAAAATCATACCGCAGCTATGAACGGGTCATTGGCAATCGTATCTTGATGCAAAAAGACAAAGAAAATCTCAGCAGGAATTTTGCCAGGACCGGTTGGGCTTATTTTAAAATAGGCAAGAGCATTATTGAATTGGAAGAGATGGGTGAAGATTCTGCCCGCTCACTGAGAAAAAGTCTTGGCACCAATAATCATACTAAATTCAGCTTTGCGATGTACTGTTTTAACACTGCCAAAGAATACCTTACTAAAGCCCGCGCCTTTGGAGATAATTCCGTTGAATCAAAAAGTAAAACCGGGTCTTGTTATTTTGCCCTGGCCCAGCTTAAGTTCCAGCGCTGGCTTCAGCTTGAAAGACTAACTCTTCCTGAAGATATCCTAGAAAAAATACCTTTCCCAAAAAAACAGCTTGAACAGGAGATTGACAAGGACCTCAACAACGCTCTGGCCTGGTATAACCTGGCCACCAGACAAGACTCTGGCCTTCTTATCCCCCTTTATTTCAAATGTTTGATTGCATCTGAATTTAAGGACGCCCCTTTCAAATTAAGCCATTCTCTCTTCCAAAATCCTGACCAGCCCTGGGAGGAATTTTATTATCAAGTTATTAATTCACCGATGTATCTCCGCTGGGAAATGACCAGAAGTGATATTGGTGTTGTGTTAGACCGCCACGGTTTGGTTGAAAAATCCCTGGTTCTCAAACGTTCCAACCATCTCGAAAGGATTATTTACCAGGAATTGGAGGAATTTAATAAATATATAAAATATGTTCTTAACTGCGACGAATATCTCCAACTTCCCAAGGTAATTTATTCCCTTCCTAATCTTAAAGTTCTGGCTTTGGAAAACGGGCAAAAAACTCTTTACGAAAAAGTCAAGATTATTGCTAAAGATATCAAAACAAACCAGGACAACATCAGAAAAGTTATTGCCCAGGGAAAAAAACCGGAATATTTCCGTCAGAAAATCAGGGAACTGAAGAGAAAGAGAACTCGGCTTTATTTTTCAGCTATCCAGCAGATGATCAGGACCGACTACGGCCTTTACAAAGTTATGCCTAATATTCTACAGAGGATGGAGCTGGAGCACCCTGAAGAAGCCAGAATCATCCGCCTCAAAACAAAACAGGATTACACCAAAAGATTCACAAATGTAGTCACCACCAACAATCCCTTTCAAACCGCTTCTTTCAGCAGTCTGGAAAGTGTTATGAAGAAATTCTCAGAAAAAATCGCCGCCATGCCCCATTTTATCTACAGCGACTGCAACCCCTGTAATTTTTCTCCTTTTGTTATTGACAAAGAAAATATCAAGGAAATGGCTTACCTTTTTGATGCTGCCATTCTTCTTTATCATGAGGGCCCTGATTTTACTCTCAAGGAAATCAAAAGGCTTTTCCGGCAGGTTATCCATGAAAGAGCTAGAGTCATTGACCATCAAGCCAGTTACCAAACAATCCCCCAGGAAAAAAAGGACCAATACTCACGCGACTTTGACTATGTCTCTGTCTTCCGCCTTTTTACCTTGATTGGCAATGAGCAGGAAAAAATCAACCACCGCCTCAAAAAAATGCCTGAGCCAAAGAAAACTTACTGGCACAATCTCCTTGTCAAACGCCAGCACCTCTATCTTGATTATATCAAAGAGATTGCTGAATATGCTGTCTCAGACCGCTGCTCCTACCACACAAAAGAGGACAAGCAGAAGTTCAAAGAACTTTATCAGGCCATCAAAAACGTTAAAATTGCCCGGCCCAATTCGAGGCCTTCTCAGAGCATACTTCTGGCAGCTTCATAGTCAGCAAAGGCCCCTGCATGTTTATAATAATGTGAACCATTCTTGACAAGTGGTCCAGTACTCGGACGCATTTTGAGGTTTTGACCTTGTTAAACAGCGCATCCAGTTCAACAACAATCTTATTTCGGTCTTCCATCAGCTTATTTGCCCCCTTGCTTGAAAATTTAAAATAAAGGTTAAAAAAATCACGAAGCAACTGGTCGATATCTTTAGTTACTTTCAGGGTGTCTGGATTAGTAATCTTAATCCCATTCTCGGCCAGATATTTGGCTGCGTTTTTGAACTCATCGCCTAGGTTTTCAAGTTCCTCAATAATATAATAAATCATCGGCACGTCTGTTGATTTCGAAGTTCCTTTTTTGTTTAACAAACGCCGGCTAAAATTGGCAAATTTGTTGATAGCTGTATCTCTATTAACTAAATTCATTAAAACTTCTTTATTGCCTTTGGAAATATTTTCTACAAAATCCTCCGAAATAGAGATTAGCATCATAAAAGTCCTTTTAATCATGCTGTCAAGTTCACCGCTGTCAGTCAGGCCAGAGACTTCCTTGATCAAGCAGCTGTTAGAGCTTTGCTGCATAATCTCAAAACCAATTAATTCAGAAAGGTTCTTCTCAACTATAGAAAACTTTGCTGGATCAGTATAATTAATTCTTATAGCATCACAACCACCCTTAAATAAAGCCCCTATGCTCCTTCCTCCTACCAAGCCGTATTCATCCAAATCAATATTGGTTATTTTAATCGGCTCAAAGCATCCCGGGCAGGAAATAACCAGTTTCTTGTTTTCTTCAGCAATTTCCAGTTCATCTCCTTGTTTGATATTAAATTTCTTGGCCCATTTAGCAGGCAAAGAAATAGTCAAAGTGGCAGACCCATGTTTAACAACTTTGCGTTTCATGGTTAGAAGTATTCAATATATATAGTAAAACAACTATATATAATTTTCGGAAACAAATGTACTTTAAGCCGATTGTATGTATTTTTTAGAAAAATAGTTGGAATGTTTACAGTTTATTCTCTAAATGCCAAGTCAAATCCTTTCTGTAGTTCCAGGCTGTTAAACCCCCCAAATGTTCTAATTCATTCAGTTTCTTATTGATTATCTCGCCAACTGGGAATAGCGGATTCTCGCTCATTGTCCAGACCTTCAGCACCAAATCTCCTTTTTTATTTTCTACATGGATGCCTGGTTTTTCATTAAACATTCCTGGAATCCAGACCGGCAAGTCATTCAAAACACAAACCCCAAGTTCATGTTTAGCAGAAAGAGTTTCTGTGGATAGTTTTTCATCTTTGTCATCAATAAAAACAGAATGAAATCCTGTTATTGGCATCAAAGTTCTCAAGGCAATGTCCAGGCCATACTGTTTTCCTAAATAAGCTGCCTCCCAGACCCATTCTTCTGCTTGGTCTGGACCAAAAACATCCAGGATATCAGCAAATATTGCATAATATCTAAAATTAAGTGCTGCTTTTAAAAAAGAAGTCCAGTTAT
>JAHWGZ010000042.1 GCA_019323755.1 Candidatus Woesearchaeota archaeon | reverse complement strand
GCATTGCCAAAAGAAGTCCTCCTTCTTTCCTGGAAAAAATCAGTGAAAATCCAGTTGACATAGATCGGAACAATGATCCAGAGCATATTCAGGTTTTTAAAAGGAGAAATAAAAACCAAGAGCCAGCCCAGGAACAAGTTCAAAAACCAGCTTATCCCGGACCAGATCACATCTAAAAACGCCATTTTAATGAAAACAATTAAAAATAGCATAAAAATCTTTCCATTCATGAAATACATTATTGAGCATATGGAAGAAACTCTTTCAGAATGGTGCTATATTGAATACCAGAATATCTCTAAAATAGTCGGCAAGAACAATTTAATCTTCACCAACACCAACAATCATAAGCTTAAAAAATTAGGCACCATCAAGACACAGCATGTTTATGACCTCAACTTAAAAAATGCCTGCCTTTTAGACCCTTCTGCCAAACAAACTCTCACACCAGCAGACACTAAAAAATTCAAATATTTGATTTTCGGCGGAATCCTCGGAGATTACCCCAGGAAAAAAAGAACCAAACCCTTGGCTAAAAAATTAAACATCCCGGCCAGAAACATCGGCAAAAAACAGATGTCAACAGACAACGCTGTTCTCACCTGTTTCATGATCACCAACAACACCCCGTTAAAAAAAATCAAATTCAAAGACAAAATCAGTATAGAAATCAAAAAAGGAGAGGAAGTCATTCTTCCGTATCGCTATGTCCTGATCAACAACCAGCCCTTTATCTCAGATAAGATTATCAATTACCTTAAGAAACATCCTTTATAACCACTATACAGTAACAAAAATAGAAAGATTTATAAACCCCCAATTCTCTAAACATTAACATGCATATCAGAAGAAATCTTAAGGAAATTCTTGATAAAAAACATCAAGAACTGCAGGAATTAAGAGGCATGCCTATGCGCCGGGGCAAAAGAAAAACCAAAGCTTTGATTCTGGAAGCTGAAAAACACTCTTATTCCATGGAAGTTGCCAGGCCGAAAAAAAGAAGAAAATCAGGCAGGTTAATGAGAAAGAGAAAAACAGAAATTTCAGAAGCCTGGAATATTCTCAGTGGAGGCCTGGAAAGAGAGGGTTTTACCGAGGAAATTATCAAAAAAACAAATTATTTGATTGTACCTGAATTATACCCTGGCAGAGAGACGGCTTTTTATAGGGATCACAATGTCAGAAATGTTTCTTCAGACCCAATCCTGCCGCCTCGTTTTGAAAAAGTTCCCGCTCTGATGCAGGAGTTTATTTTAAAACTGAATGAATATGACAATAGAGAAGATTTTCATCCTGTTGAAGTCGCTGCCTTGGCCCATTTGGTCCTGGCTTATATCCATCCTTTTCAAGACGGCAATGGCCGGACTGCCAGAATGCTGCAAAATGTTTATTTGGATCTTTATGAATTCCCAGTGCCAATTATCAGGCCAGAAGAAAAACAGCCTTATCAGTCAGTTTTAAAGATGGGCATGAGAAGCTGGCGCGGTGAAGAAGAATGGGGCATTCCTAATTTTTTAAATTATATTGCTGTTAAGGTAAATGAATCTCTTGATGATTTGCTGAAAAATAGAATTATTTCTTGACTGATTTTATCTCAATTATTTTCAAAACACCGCTGCCCTCAGAAAATTCTTTTCTAACTTTAAGCAATTTAATTTTTTTCTTGTGAATTGGTGAATCCAGAACCATTGTCTCAAACTCTCCGCCCTCGCCAGCTGGATTGATTTTGTATTTTTTCTGCAGCCCCTCCAACTCTTCAATTGTTTTCAAATCAATTTCCCTGCCCAGCCATTCTTCTTCCAATGGATAGGCCGCCACTCCAACAACAATTATTTTAAATTTATTTTCAACCATTTCTTTCAGCAGTTCAATCTGGTCCATTCCCCACAAAGGATTAACACATTTCAAATTTAATTCATCACAAATCTTGGCAATCCGCGACCTCTGATATTCAGAAGCCACTGCACCAGTGACAATTCCTTGAATTCCAAATTCAGAAACAGCTTTTTCAATTGCTTTTTTCAAATCAACTAACTCTTTTTCCTTTTCACCCTTTGTCTCAACTAAAATCAAGGGAATTCCCAGTGCTTCAGCCTGCTGGGAAATAATTTCAAAAGCCGGAATATGGAACATATAAGATTCCGGATTCAAAGAGCGCAGAGATATCAAACAAACTACTTTATGTTCCTTCATCGCTTTAAACAAAGCATAAGTGCTGTCCTTGCCGCCTGAAAACAGTGCTCCGAGTTTCATAATTGCAAATTTCAATCAGTCAAATATAAACTTTTCTGAAGAAAGATTTAAAAAATACAGCAACTTAATCAATTTAATGGGATTTTTAAGAAAAGTTGGTGGTGCTGCTGCCACTGGTACTGGAGCAGTTCTTGGAACAGTCTTTGACCGGAAGACCAGAAATTTATTTAAAAATAGATTTATCGGAAAAAAACCGCCGCTCAATGCCCATGAAGTGGCTGAAATTGCCGCTCAGTTAAAGCCAGAAAGTTTGGACAATGAGAATTTTCGGCTGCAGGCCCAGAAAATTAGTATTACCAAGCACCACGCTGAAAGGGAAATAAATAATGCCATTGACAAGGTTGCCAAAACTGTCGGACCGGATTTGGCTTTTCCAAAAGACAAAGCCGAAGCTGAAAAACTTTGGGCTGAATTGGGCTTAGAATTAAGTACTATTGAAAAAAGTGTCCTTCCCTTTTCTTTTTCTATCAGGACTTTTATGACTATTTATCAGCACGAACTTCAGAATTTAGCTGCAGAAGAAATACAGACTAAAAAAATAGCCAAAGAAGTGGGTATCAGGGAAAAAGAAATTGAATTCTTAGAAAGGAGTCTTGGCACCAACGGGGTCTTTAATCAGCTCTTGGAGGAAATACGGGAATGCAACCAAAAAACAAACCTCTGCGACCAAATTGTTTCTTCCCATGTGGCTGCTGAAGCCGGAGAAAAAAAACTTGATGGCGCCGCCTTAATGCCTTTTACTTTTTCTTTTAGGGAAATTTCTAAAAAAGAAAAAGCAGCAACAAAATTAGTTCATCAATTTTTTAAAAGAAATAAAGGCAAAATTACTAATTTTGAAATCCAGGCTCAGATCGCTGCCCATGCTGCCAGGCAAAACACAAAAATGTTTT
>JAHWGZ010000041.1 GCA_019323755.1 Candidatus Woesearchaeota archaeon | reverse complement strand
TTCTTACATGATTATAATAAAACACCCGGCTTTTGATTGTTGCCAGATACTGAAACCTGAAAAAATACCTGATGAACTGTCTGACATGGTCTTTGGGCTCTTCTTCAAACAAGAACATCATGTAAATTATGTAAAAGAAAATAAAAACAATGCCCTCTGTCCTGCTTATTACAAAATCAAGGGCAAATAAAAAAAACAGGACCGAGGCAAACATCATGATATAGCCGTCTCTTTTGAGCATGGTCGGTTTTGTCTTGATGTAATAAATACTGGCCACTATCCCAACTATTAATCCAATATTGGCAATGTTAGAGCCAACTATATTGCCTACAATCAAACCGCTGTCATGAAACAAAGCTGCTGCAATTGAAGAAGCCAGTTCAGGAATAGATGTTCCCAAAGCCACTAATGACAGGCCAATAATAAAATCAGAAACCCTCAGTATCTTGGCGATGGCTGCAGCTGCCTTGATTAGATATTCTGAACCCTTGACTAGCAAAACCAAGGCAACTAAAAATAAAACTATTTCAACAATCATTTCAGCACATCAGCAATCGCAGCGCTTAAAGTTGATGGAAAAGTCACAATTGCCACTCTTTTCAAAGATAAGACCAAATCAAGCGACCATGGTGTTCTTTGGATTACTGTCAGCAAAACTGCCACCACTAAAAAAGAAACCACATAAGTCAAAACAACCCTTTCAATAAAAACAAACCAGTGTTCGTTTAATTTTCCCCGGTAATAATGGTCATAAACAAAAGCCGAAATAAACAGCAGCGACAAACCTCCCAGAATAAAAACATTTAGCCAGGGCAGGGTTTCGCCTAGACGCCAGGTCTCTTCTGTAAAACCCACTGGAATCGCTAAAATTGAAGCGCCGATAATAACCTGCAGCAAATCCTTGAAATGAAATTCCACTCTTATCGCATGCAGATGCACGCCGGCAAGTTCTTTTTTCTTTGGCTTCATTTTTTCTTTTTTTCTCCTTCTTTTCTTTTAGGAATAAAAAAAGAAACAACCCTTAAAACCAATTCCAAAGCAATGATAAACAAGAGATAATAAATAACTGTCATCCACATTCCAGGAATTCCTTTGACCAGTTCCCATGATGCTGACCAGGAAAAAAAACTGATGTCAATCAAAAACACACCCAGTAAAGCAAAAGGCAGCATCTTGGCCAAATCTTTGCTCAAATCCTCGTGATAATAAGCAGTTATCCTGATGGTGGCCACCAAGGCCATGGAAATCAATAATATCCCGGACGTAGTCTGGTTTTTAGCCAGAATCATCAGCAAAACAGAAACTATTGCAAACCATAAAAAAACCGCTATTGGAAAGAGCAGCAAATGCTCAATCACATACCAGATTCCGCCAAAAAATTTCTGAACACCATATTTTTCTTTTAAATTTAATTTAAAAATATCTTTTCTTCCCAAAAACCGGTAAAACTTGAAAATAAAAACAGCATAAAGCACCATACCAATTACAAATAAAATCAAAGGTTTTAACACGCCGTAAATTTCATTCCAATTTAGATTCATATTAATCCCCTCATTAAGCTGGTTGAAACAAAAGCTTCTAAAAAAGCAGCCAGCAATAAAACCACTATGCTTAATATCATCAGCACAGTCGCATCCTTAAACACATTTCTCAAACCCTCGCTGCCGAACTTTTCTTTGATCAAAGCCCGGGAAACAACGCCGCCGGCAATTGCCGCCACTAAAAAACCAAAGACCTCAGGAACAAGATGCAGAGAAAAGGCGCCTAATAGCCCCATTGCATTCGGCGCCCCTCTGCTGAGATTATTGATTGTCATGACAATGAATGTTGAGAAAATACTCGCATTCCAGACAATCAGGAATATGGCTCCTGCGCCATAAAACAAGGACAAGACAAAAAATATCAATGCCACCAGCAAGTTCTCAGAAAAAATACCAAAAACATTGCTCAGTTTTTCAGCATAACTAAATTCAACCATTTCATCGGCAGTTAGCCCGCTTCCTAAAATCTTCATCTGTTCTTCAGAAATATCTGCTAAATTGTCGCCGGCCCCAAATCCAATCACCAGATAGCCGGCAAATATTCCCAAAAATAAAAACAAGTAGATCTCTAAAATTACTTTGTGGTTTTTGAAAAAATGCTTGATGCCGAATTTTCTTTCTATTTTTTCCTCCAAGCCGATTATTTTCATTAAACTTGGCACTAGCAGCAATGTTACCAGGAAAAGCACTGCAATTGAAACATCATTCTCAAAGAAAATTAAAGCTGTGATTAAACCAATAAAAACAAAGACAAATCCAAGAAGTAAAGATATTGCTGGTTTTTTTTCCAGCCACTTGGCTTTAAAAAACTGTTCCAATACCATTTATCTACCTCTTTTTTTAATTTTGTGCAGGAGGATTCCCGCCTTTTTTGGAAAAGATTTGTCTTCTCCAGCCCACATAACCTAGGCCGCCTAAAACAGCCAAAGCACCAGCCACATAATACCAGTTGCCTTTGATTCTGTCAAACAAACCAGTGGCTTGACCAACACCAGGACCCACTTCAAAAGTTTCTTCTGGTGCAGGCGGCATTTCACAAGCTTGTTCTTCGTTTGGCTTGAAATAATCAACACCGCAGCCGTTCAAATCAGTGCAGGTTCTGGTTTGTGTTCCGTCAACACATTCTCCCCAATCACTGCATTCCCATTCTACACCGCAGCCAGTGATGCTGCCGCTGCTTGCTTCATTGAATTCATCGTCGTCATCATAACTCTTGCAGCCAGGGTCGTCTGGATAATCAATCAAACCATCGCCGTCATTGTCTTTGCTGTCAGCGCATTGGGTTTTGCTTCCGCCGCCACCGCCTCCAGAACTTGGAGTAAATTCTGACTGAATTGTTAAACTATAATTTGTATTATTTGAATTACCTGCTTTATCAGAGGCATTAGCAGTTAAAACACAAGTTGTTCCAGCAGAACATCCTAAAGTGACTGGTTGGATATACAGATAGTAAACACTCCCACCATTACTCATTGTTGTTCCGCCCAAGACAACAGTATCTAAATTAGCATCGCTTACCTCGACTGTAAAATTAACAAAATCATCTTTGTCAGCTGTGTCATTGGCTGCATTGCTGGTCAAATTTTCAATGCTTGGTGCCACATCATCAATTATTATCATTAAATCTGTTGAGTTTTGTCTGTTGACAATGTCTGTGGCTGTGGCATTTAAGAAACAAGTTGCATTGGCACTACCAGTTGGACAGCCCAGTGAATTGGCATCTGTAGTATTCAGATAAGTCGTGCCAGTCTCATTGATCATAATAGAACCATTTAATGTAACATTTTCCAAGAAAGTATCAGTCGCCTCAACCCTGAAATTCAAAACAGTATCACTTCGAGTAATGTTGTCTGCATCATCAGTTCTTAAATTCCAGATTAAAGGGTTGGTATTGTCAATCGTAAAAGTGTTTGTCTCATCAGAGGCATTGTTGTAGGTGTCATTTACTGTAATATTAAACTTATAACAATTACCATCAGCATAGTCAGAAGTATTAAATGAATAATTGTGAATTCCCGGTACATCAAAGGTTTGATATTTATCTTCCCACGCTGTGCAGTTAAAGAATCTAATTTTCACAGATAAACTATCATTGTCACCATCGGTCATATTCCATTCAAAATTACTTATGTTTGTCCAGGCATCTCCATCATCAGGCTCTTCAATACTTACTGCCGGAATATGGTTATAAGTAATATTCAACAAAGTCAAATTTAATTTTCCAGAAGTGTCTGAATGGAAAGTAAAGGGAATATCACAGCTTCCCGAACAACTGCTTAACAAATAACTATTCAAGGCATTGGTGAAATTATTGACTGTCGCGGTTGAGTTAAACTCACCAGCCCATGTATTAATTAAGCTACCGCCAACTGAAAAATTTAAATTTTTTGGATAATATTTTTTTTCAAAAGAAACTCTTTTTGTGCCAGACTTATCTGTTATCAACCATTCTGTGTCTGATATATAATCTACATCATAAGGTTCTGTCACACTAGTATAATTAAGTAAATAATTCCCATCAGTAAAATTAAACTGAAATACTTTTGGTGATGAAATAGAACTACTAACAATTAATGATATATTATTCCCTAAGTAATCAATATCAAGTGGTTTAGAAAAAGAATATTCCCACAACTTGGTATCTGTGGTTGGGTCAATAGCCATAACTTTATTATTATCATCAGAAACCAACCATAAATTATTAGATACATATTCTGCATCATAAACACCGCCCACCAAACTTGTTATATTTGCAACAACTAGATTAGAAGTTACATTTATCAGTTCTACCTTGGCGCCAGTATAAGAACTGACTAAGATTAAATCACTATTTGGAATTATGTCTACATCATTAGGCCGATTAACAGAATAATTCCAAACAATAGAATTATTATTTAAATTATACAACACCACCCTGTTATTGAGGTAATCAGATACATACCAGGAATCCCCAGATAATTGTTCAGCATCTGTTGGATCAACAAAGGTTACACCAGATGAAGAATGTATTGTTGAATTATCAGTAGGATTTACTAAGTATATTCTATCTGTTGATTCGTCTGTTATCAACCAAGCAGAACTATTTATCTCTTTTCCACTTACTGGTGCATTCAAATTAGTATAGCTGTAAACAGTCTCCCATTCACTTAACAGCCCAGCCAAATCCAATGTTGTGCTTAAAACATAAGCGTGGCTGACTAGACTAATATGAACCGATTGGTCATGATCATTAAAAAAATCAATTAATTTATCACTTGTAGAATCATTAAATTGAGTCAAATCAACTAAACCATTAACACTAAAACCAAACAAAACTACCAAAATTATAGAAATCACCATCACTACTCCTTTTTTCATTTAAAACACCCCTTTGTTAATTAAAACTCTAAATTTAAAGCTATTTATAAAGTTTTTTATTCTAATTTGTCTATTTCGTCTTTTATAGAATTCTCTAATTTAGCGCCAATAACCTCAACTATCTTAGAAGCCATATAAGAGCCGTATTTCCCGCACAAATCCAATGGCTTTCCCCGAACATAACCATAAAGAAAACCAGCTGCATACAGGTCACCGGCGCCAGTTGTATCCACTGCTTTCTTTAAAAAAGGCTCAATTTTAAAAGTCTCGCCCTGGCTAAAAACAAAAGACCCTTTGTCACAGACCTTCACCACCACAATATCAACATCTTCTCCAATCTTGGCTGCTGCTTCATCGGCAATCAAACCAGTCAAAGCTTCTGCCTCTGCCTCATTCATAAAAACAATATCAACTGACTTCAACAATAAACCAATCTCTTCAAAATTTCTTTCAACTAATTTAGGGTCAGCCAGGTCAAAGGCAATCTTAACTCCGTTTTCTTTGGCTACATCTAAAGCATGCAGCACAACTTCTTTCATGGACTCAAATTCATAGCCGGTAAAATAAAATATCTTGCTGTTTTTAATATCCTGGTCAAAAACATCTTCTTTGTTTTTATTGATTGCCGCCCCCAAATTAACAGCAAAAGTTCTCTCAGCATCTGGTGTGATTAAATTGATATTTCTGCCGGTTGCATCAATATCACACCGCGATAAATTTGATTTGATATTTTCTTTGACAATAATTTCTTCATAAGCATCGCCGTGCCTGTCCCTGCCGATTTTGCCGCACAAAACACATCTGCCCCCTAGATTGGCAATTCCCATTATAGTATTGGTGGTTCCGCCGGCTGGAATTAATTTGTGCTCTTTGTCTTTTAATCTCTCAAGGATTTTTTCAATCTTTTCACTGTCAAACAAATGAAAAACACCTTTTTCCAAATCCAGCTCTTCTAAATGAGAATTATCTACCTGAATCAAGACATCCATCAAGGCATTCCCTATTCCAAAAACATCAAATTTAGTCATTTTAAAGCCTTAAAAACCAAATAATTTAAATTCTTTTCTTGTTTTACTGGTTTAATGAGAAAAAAGAAGATTGATTGGCTGAAATTAGTCATCTCCATTGCCATACCTTTATTGGCTGGCTTTATTGGTTCTTTCTTTACTTCAGAGTCAGTTTCAACCTGGTATCAGACCTTAATCAAACCTTCTTTTAATCCACCCAATTGGATTTTCGGGCCCGTCTGGACATTGTTATTTATTTTAATGGGCATTGCCTTATATCTCGTTTGGATCAAAGGCTGGAAAAAAGATGAAGTCAAGATCGGAATTTATTTTTTCTCAGCGCAGATGGTTCTTAATCTTCTTTGGTCATATTTCTTTTTCTATTTGCATCAGCCGTTATACAGCTTCATAGAAATAATCTTTTTATGGCTGGCAATCTTCGGAACAATTCTGACTTTCTACAAAGTTGACAAAAGAACCCTTTATTTGTTATTGCCTTATCTCTTATGGGTTAGTTTTGCTGCTTTTCTGAATTTGACAATTTATTTGATAAATTAGAATTTTGTCTTTTTTACTTTATCAGAAATAATCGCAGAATGACCAGAAGGGTCTTCAATAATGATTTTGGTTTTCTCCCTGCCTAAAATAATATTATTCACTTTCTTAACCAATTTCCGTGCTTTTTTCTTGTCAGCAGCATCTTCTTCTGCTTCGCCGGCAGATTCAATCACTTCTTTAACTTTAACCAATAAACCTTCAACATTAGTGATATAACCCTCACCAGCAGGGCCTGGCTCAATAGTAATAATATAAGGGATCTTGACAGTGGCATCGCCGGCCTTGACAATTTTAATGTTCATATCTTTGTCAGAATCAACTTCTAAAGTTAATTTAGCTGGTTCACCTGGCTCAGCTGGCTCTAAATCAGACTTTCTGTAGTTGCAGCCGTCACAGGTCATGGAAAAAAGAAATACCTTGCCAAAATGAGGAATATCCATTTCCTCTTCGCGCAAAGTCAGTTTTGGCTCATGACATATTGGGCATTGCTGTCCTTTAAGTTCTGCCATACTTCCTAAAAAACCAAATCTGTTTAAAAATATTTCGGGTTAGTTTTATATAGGTTATTTATAGATTCAAAAGCTATGAAACTTTTGAAGAATGAAAAAGGCTTAGGAAATTTTAATTTCCCAAGACCAATTCAGACCAGAGACAATTCAATCACCTTCTTCAATGAAAAATACCAGGAAAGCTACCACTCAACCACCATTGGTGCCATTGAAGAGGCAGAAAAAAAATATGTTGAACCAGCTAATCTCAAAGAAAACTCAGTAATTCTTGATTTCTGTTTTGGCTTGGGTTACAATAGTTTAGCTGCTCTTATGAAATTGCCCCGGGTGAAGATTATTGCTATTGAAAATGATAAAGAAATTTTAAAACAAATTCAAACAATTGAAGTCCCGGAAAAATACAAAGAAAAATATGAAATCATCAAGCAAGTCGCCAAAGAAAAAGAATTTGACAATGGAAAAATAAAGATTAAATTAATTCTTGGTGATGCAGAAAAAGAAATAGAAAAATTAAATCAGCAATTTGATGCAGTTTTCTTTGATCCGTTCTCGCCAAAAAAATGCCCAGAACTCTGGACAGAACAAATTTTCAAAAACATTTTCAAATTAATGAAACCCAATGCAATTCTCACAACTTATTCCTGCGCCAAAGAAATAAGAAATAATATGAAAGTAGCCGGATTTACAATCAAAGATTCAGCGCCGATAGGAAGAAAAGCACCCGGGACTGTTGGGATTAAATAACTTCTAAATTTTTTAATGCTTTCTCGTACCATTTCCTGCAGATTTCTTTTGCTTTGTCAGAAGTAATCCTATCAAACATATAATCAAATTTGCTTTTTACTTTTTCCTTGCCAACTTCTTTTACCTTTTTATTCAAAAAAGTGTTTACATTATTTTCAAAAAAACTGATGCTATCAGCATCTTTTAACAAATTCTGGTCATTATCGCCCCCTTCTTCATGTTTGGAAACCAAATGTTTGACTCTTTTAATCAATTTTTCATCAGCGCCCTGTTCCTTTAAAAAATTACTAATTATTTCAGCCCCTCTTTCTTGATGGGGCCTTAAAAATTCCTCGCTTGTAAAACCCTTTGACTTTTTCATGTAAAACATATCATCCCCTCTAAAACCCCTTTCAATGTCATGAGCCACTGCTGCAATTAGTAAAGCCTCGTCTGCATTTGTTTTTAATTCTTTAATCCAGTGGGCAGTTCTCAGAAAATGTTTGATCTGTTCACTTTTACCTGCTTTGGTAAATGTTTCAACAACATATTTTTCAACCTTGTTATAAAATTTCATCTCAAATCTCCTTAATCAAAAAGAAAACCTTCTCACCTTCGCGATAATAACCAACTTCTTCTTTCTCAACAGCAAAGCCCATTTTCTTGTAGAAAGGCAGAGCAGCTTCTTCATTGGCAGA
>JAHWGZ010000040.1 GCA_019323755.1 Candidatus Woesearchaeota archaeon | reverse complement strand
TCTTTTACAGTTAGTGGGTGGTGTCCGTAAAAAACGCCAGGATGGTGTGGTTACCAGAGGCGACATGCACGTTCTTTTGATTGGTGACCCTGGCGCTGGTAAATCACAGCTTCTCAAACGTGCAGCCCAGGTTGCTCCTAAAGCACGTTATGTTACTGGTAAAGGTGTTTCTGGCGCTGGTTTGACTGCTGCTGTTGTCCGTGATGAATTTCTTGGTGGTTGGTCTTTGGAAGCTGGTGCTTTGGTTTTGGCCAACAAGGGATTTGTTATGATTGATGAATTAGACAAGATGTCTAAAGAAGATAGTGGTGCTATGCACGAAGCCTTAGAACAGCAGTCTGTCTCTATCAGCAAAGCCAATATTCAAGCCACCCTCAGAGCTGAAACCACTGTCTTGGCTGCTGCTAATCCTAAATTTGGTCGTTTTGATCTTTATGATACTTTAGTCAAACAAATTGATCTTCCGCCCACTTTAATCAACCGTTTTGATCTTATTTTTCCTATCAAAGACATACCCGATAGAGATCGTGATAAAGCCATGGCCCAGCACATCCTTGGCTTGCATCAGCAGCCAGAACAAAAAGAAGGTGAAATTCCTACTAAACTCTTAAGAAAATACATTGCTTATGCCCGCCAAAAAGTTGCTCCTAAAATCACTGACCAGGCCATGAATGAAATTAAAGACTATTATGTTGAAATGCGCAACCGTGGTGAACGTGAGGAAGGTATCCGCACTATTCCAATTACTGCCCGTCAATTAGAGGCTCTTATCCGTCTTTCTGAAGGTTCAGCTAAATTAAGATTATCTGATAAAATTACAAGAAAAGACGCCCGCCGCGCCATCAGTCTTTTGGAATACTGTCTGGGCCAGGTTGCCAAAGACATGGAAACTGGCCAGATTGACATTGACCTCATTGGCTCTGGCATCAGCGCTAAACAAAGAAATAAGATCACTGTAGTCAAGGATATTATTGCTGATTTAGAAAATAAGATTGGTAAAACCATCCCTATTAACGATCTTATTGAGGCAGCCGGCAAACAAGGATTGGCAGGTGAAGATATTGATGAAGTCATTGAAAAACTTAAACGTTCTGGAGATTTATTTGAACCCCGCCGGGGCTTTATCCAAAGAATTTAATTTGATTATACTCCACTCTCATAAAATATTTAAATTAATTAAACTCTTAAAAACCAATGGAAAATCAATCTCAAAAAAGACTCATTGCCCACAAGCTTCAAATTAAACATCTTCTTCAAGGCACTTATCACCAGCAGGCTGGCTGGAATCCTAATTATCTTCTCACTCAAAACCAAAAGGTTTCCCGGGTCAATCTTATTGCTGTTATTGTTGCCCAAAATCAAGATCAAACCCTTAATCTAGTTCTTGATGATGGTACTGGTCAGATTAATTTAAGAATCTTTGACCCTCTTAAGAGTGAGCATCCCCAAATCGGTGATACTGTTTTGGTTGTTGCCAAAATTAGGCAGTTCAATAATGAACTGTATCTTGTTCCTGAAATTATTAAAAAAATTAAAAATCCCAAATGGATTGAAGTTAGAAAATTAGAACTTCAAGACAAAACTCCATCAACTCCCCCTCAACCAGAGCCAGAGCCAGAGCAGCCCTCTTTAGCCCCTTATGAATATGTTTTAAGTCTTGTTAAAAAAATTGACCAGGGCCAAGGCGCTGATGTTGATGATATTATCAAACAATCAACTTTAGATAGTACTGAACAACTAATTGAAGAGCTTCTTAAAGAAGGGGATATTTTTGAAATCTCACCTGGGCGTGTTAAAATTTTAAAATAAAATAGGGGTAATATAAACCTCCATTACTGCTGCCACCAGTAGTATTCCAAAAGCAATTAAAATTAATTCTGAACTGTCAAAGATTACTCTTTCTCTTTTGTCTCCTAACAAGTCTTTTTTAATGACTGCTGCTGAGATAATACCTCCCGCCAGGCCGCCGACAAAATAAGCCAAGATTTCAGGGATGCCGTGAAAAGCATAGCGTAAAAAACCAATTGAAATTATGTGAAAATAACCCGCTGCCTTGCCCAAACCCGTTGCTGTAGCATAAGCAGCTAAATTTTTCCGGATAAAATTACCCATAGCTGCTGCAATTACCGAAGCATTCCAGGATAAAATAAAGATTGCTCCTACCCCATATAAAAAAGCAAACAAAATGCAAAAAATCAAAACTCGGACATTGTTCATTAAAATTTTCAAAAAAATATCGAGACTTGCTACCCCCCCAGAGATTTGATTGTTAATATTCACAATTGTTTGTGACTGTGAAGCAAAGACCGTATAAATCATTTTTTCTGGCAGAACCACATACCAAAAAGTTAAGGCCACTGTAAAGCCCAAAAATAATAAAATCAAGAATAAAAAAACCCGGCCATGTTCTTTCAGTAATCTAAAATTGCTTTTGGTGTTTAATCCCAATATTTCTTCATGTCGGATTGTAAAATAAAGCAAAGGTACGCAAGCCATAGTCACCAAAAAAACCATGATTAAGCTCGAATACTCTTTAAAGACCCAATAAGATAAAAATAAAGCTATGGTGGAGTACAGGATTCCAGCTGCAAAAGTTTCCCAAGGTTTTTCCTTGAGTTTAAAGGGGTTAAGTAATGATTCAAGAACCATACCCTAAATTATTTTTTCTGTTTTTATAAAACTTTCGATTAAAAAAACAGCTTAAAAATAGGAAATCTTTTTAAAGCAGACATTTCTCAACTATTTAAAATGAAAGATTATCAAAAATTACTGAAAAAAGCCCAGGAAGAACTGCCTGAAACCAGTGTTAGCTCTGAAAGGTTTCAGATTGAAAAAATCAAGGGTCATCTTGAAGGGAATAAAACCATTTTAGTTAATCTTAAACAAATTGCCAAAACATTCAGCCGTGAGCCAGAACATCTTCTCAAATATCTTCTTAGAGAACTGGCTACTCCTGGCAAGTTTGTCGGTGACCGGGTTATTTTTGGCACTAAAGTGCCGGCTTCCTTTATCAACAAAAAAATCAAGCAGTATGCTTCTGAATTTGTTCTTTGCCATGAATG
>JAHWGZ010000039.1 GCA_019323755.1 Candidatus Woesearchaeota archaeon | reverse complement strand
GAATTTGAAATAACCGGCGGCAGTGACTTTGCAGGGTTTCCAATGAAAAAAGGCGTCAAGGGATTTGGCAGAAAAAAAGTTTTATTGAGCAAGGGGGTTGGATTTTCCGGCAAGACCAGATGGAAGAAAAAGAAAAAAGGTTTAAGAGTCAAGAAAACTGTCTGCGGCGAAACTATTTATCCTAAGATTACTCAAATTAATTTAAAGATTTTAAAAGAAGGTTCTGAAGCTTTGGGCGAAGAAGCCCCTAAAGAAGAAGCTCCTAAGGCTGAAGAAAAGAAAGAAGCACCAAAACCAGAACCAAAAAAAGAAGAAAAGCCTGCTGAAGAAAAAAAGTAAACTTTATTAACGCACTTTCTTTTATTTTGATTTACTATGAATGTTTTAGCACACTGCAAAGCCAGTTTGGAGGTTTTGAAAGGCAGGAAACTGACAGATGAAGATGAAGCGCTGCTTTTTTTAGGCAGCACTTTGCCTGATATTTCTGAGTTTGGTCTGGTTGAATCAGAAAAAACTCATAACAATGGATTTGATTTTTTGAAATCCCTGGCCAAAAAATATCATTATTTGGGTGTGGGGGTTATTTTTCACGGTGAAAAAACAAAAGGCCTTGACTATTATGCCCACGGTTCCAGGGGCTATATTGCCAAAAAACAAAAAGAAATTATGAAAGTAGTCAGGCATTACAAAAAAGTATTTCCCAAAAAAACTGACTTTCCAATGATTGCCCACATTATTATTGAGTTTTGTTTTGAATATTTGACTGCAGAAAAAGACCCAGAGATTGTATCCCGGTTCAGGAAAGCAAATAAAAACCCGATTTTGATCATGGGTATCTATAATTTTGCTAATTTTTTCAATATCAAAAGAAAGTATATCAAAACCATTCTGAGAATCACCAAAACCAATAGAATTGAAAAATTTACTTTAAATTTCAGAACTTTGAAAGGAACTGCGCATAATTTCCAGAATTTTATTTTTTTAAAGAATGTTCGGGACAAAGGCAAAGAGCCTAACTGGCTGGACAGGCTGACTAAATCTTCTTACGGCTATCTGAAGTCAAGGATACAGGAAAAGCAATTTGAGCAGATGTTTGCCAGATGCATTGAAGTGGTGCGCAAGGATTACAATCCTTTGATGAATAAAGCTGTCAAGAACATGAAAAAAATCGTCAAGGAAAAAAAATTATGAGAGTTGAAGAGTTAATTAATTATGGAATTGTCAATATTGACAAGCCTTCTGGGCCGACTTCCCATCAAGTGGCTGATTTTGTTCAAAAGATTTTGGGGATTAAGAAAGCCGGGCATTCCGGCACTTTAGATCCAAAAGTAACTGGTATTCTGGTGCTTGGTTTGAGCCGGGCAACGCGTTTAGTTCATGTTTTATTGACTGGCGGCAAAGAATATGTCGGGATAATGCATCTGCATAAACTGGTTGATGAGAAAGAGATTAAGAAAACTGTTAAGAAATTCTTTGTTGGTAAAATAAAACAAACACCACCAATTAAATCAGCTGTAAAAAGAGAGGAAAGAGAGCGGGAGATCTATGAATTTGAAGTTCTTGAAGTAAACGGCCAGGATGTTTTGTTTCGTGTTTCGTGCCAGGCCGGGACTTATATCAGGAAATTATGCCATGATCTGGGCAAGCAGCTAGGTGTTGGCGCGCACATGGCTGAACTGCGGCGTACACGGGTCGGTCCTTTTGACGAATCAACTACATTTACTTTGCAGGATTTGAAAGACGCTTATGTTTTGTGGAAGGAAGAGGGTAATGAAAAGTTTATTCGGCGCGTTATTCAGCCGGTTGAAAGTGTTGTTAAGAATTTGCCTAAGGTCAAGGTTAATGACGGTGCCAAAGAAAGTTTATTACACGGTAGAGATTTAGCTATTCCTGGAATTGCTGAGCTAAGCGAGTTTGTCAAAGATGATGTGGTTGCTTTAATGAATAAGAAAGGTGAATTAATCGGTTTGGGAACTGCAGCCATGAGCACAGAAGAAATCGAGAAAAAGAAAAAAGGGATTGCAGTAAGGACTGAGAAAGTGTTTATGCGAGGCGAGGAGAAATAATCCCTTCTTTTTCTGCGTAATGGAACTCTTCCTGCCCCTGCTTGATGTTGTCTTCTGCCTGCAGAAAACATGACCAGTAACAGCCGCCGCATTTGGTTTTGGCTCTGGTTTCATACCAGTCCTTGACAAAGGCAAGATATTTTTTTTGAGTCAAGTCCAGGACATTATGCTTTTCAGTTAAGTCTGTCCTAAAATCATTGCAAAGCGTTAGAGCTCCATCAGCGTCAATTCTCAACTGTGAAAAGTCTTGACACTGCCAATCAACATTAATCCCATATCTAGAGGCATTGATCAGATATGAATCAGGCACAGATATCCTGGCTCCATCATGTTTCATTTGTAAAAGCTTGATCATGACATGATTCATTAACATCTCATCACTTGGTTTGAATTTGAGGTCTTCAGGAATTTGCTGTGAATATTCCCTCTCTTGATTAGTCCAAATAACTGGGCAAAGATTGACATAAATCCCTTCCTGCGAAAGTCTATCAACTAATTCTGGAATCTGTTCAATATTTTTTCTGTTGATGACTGTGTTAGAGGCTCTTAGAGGTATGCCCCAATCTTTTGCTTTGAGTAAAAGGCTGTAACCCATATGGGATTTTTTTTCCGCGTCTCTGCCAACAGAAACAACTTCATCAATCCCGTCTATACTGGCAAATATGGCCATCAGTCCTACGTCGGCAAGTCTTTTTCCGTATTCGTCTGAAAACTGTCCATTAGTCAACAGACCAATCCTTAAATTTGTGGTTTCATTTGAGAATTGAATCATTTCTGGCAGCCATTCTTTGACTGTAGGTTCACCGCCCATAATCTTGACAGTCTTGAAACCAACTTTATCTAAATTTGTCAGGGCCAATTTCCATTCGCTGAGGCCAAGTTCATTATCATAAGGGCCATTCTTGGCTAATTTGCAATAACCACATCTAATTTGACAGTCTCTAGTCAAAATTATTTGGGCTTCGGTAACTTTTTTTACTGCACTTTGGATTCTTTGTTCTAGTTTCATGGTTTAAATTTACCTCCGTAACATAAATCTCCAGCATCTCCCAAGCCAGGGACAATATAGCCTTGGTCATTGAGTTTTTCATCAACTGAAGCTGCATACACCTTGGCATCAGGAAATTTTCTGAAGACGGCCTTAATCCCTTGTTTTGAAGCAATAGCTGTTTGAATGAAAATCTGTTTTGGTTCTCCATATTTTTTCAATGATTCAAGAGAAGCAATGAGGCTGTTGCCGGTGGCTAACATAACGTCTGGAACCAGAATTGTTCTGTGGTTGAGGTTTTGGACTGCCTCATAATTTAGATCTGCTTCCAAGGTTTGTTCATTTCTGGCAGAAGCAATAAAACTAACATCGCTTTCTCTAAAAACTTCCAAGGCTCCTTCGACAAAAGGGTTGGCGGCCCTGAGAATGTTGATAATGACTGGGTATTCCTCTAAAGAATACTGATTTTTGACTCCTAGGGGGGTACTTACTCTTATTTTTTTATATTCTAATTCTTTTGAGATTTCATAAGCCATGAGAGTTCCAAGAAGTTTTAAATCGTTTCTGAGCTGATGCCGATTTTCAGATGCCCTAATCCTTGCCAGTAAATTATCTTTAATAGAATTTCTCTTAAAGATTGAGTTGGTATCAAAAACAATCATATCTTCTGTTTCTTCCATTTTTCACCTCGGAGCTGTCGCTATTTTTGATGTTTTGATTTTTATTTAATCGCAGAAAATCTGCTTAGTTTAGTTTATGGGGTTTTATTAATAAAGCTTTGTTGTAGTATTGTACTACAAAAAATTTATATATTTATATAGTTCTTATTTTGTTAATGGAAAAATTAGTTTTAAAAGAACTGGGGCTGTCAAAAAACGAGTCTAAAGTTTATTTGGCTTTACTTAAACTTGGTTCTGATACTATTTTAGAAATATCAAAAAAAAGCAATGTTCACCGCGCCAATGTTTATGATGTTCTTGGTAAATTAATTGAAAAGGGTTTGGCAAGCTATGTGGTAAAAGGAGGCAAGAGATGTTATCAAGCAACAGAGCCCGAGAAATTGCTGGATATTTTGAGAGAGCATAAGGAAGAGATTGAGAAAAAAGAAAAAATGGTTTCTGAGATACTGCCTAAGCTGGCTGCTATACGGCCCTTGTTTGGCAAAAAGTCGCAGGTAACAATTCTTGATGGTGTTGAAGGCATTAAAAATATTTTTGAACAAAAAATTAAAGATGGTGCAGTCAATTATGTCATCGGCGCTTACTCTGAACCTTACATTCTCGAATCTTATCTACAAAGATGGCACCGCAGAAGGGTTAAAGCAAAGATAATGGACAAAATGTTGTTTAAGCACGGCGAGAAGGAAAGGGCAATAGAGTTAAATAAGCTGCCTTATACTGAATGCCGGTCTTTGCCGCAGCAGGCGTTTGCCTCTCCAGTGGCCATCAACATTTGGGGCGAGAAAGTTGCTTTGGTCATTGGTCTTGAAGAAGAACCTCTGGCAATCTTGATTGAAAACAAAGCAATTGCCAAGGATTTCTTTGAGTATTTTAATCTGCTATGGAAGATGTCTAAGCCCGTATGAATTTTGACAGGTCAACATTAAAACAATGGGGATTAAGTTTGACTAGTTCGTTGTACTGTGAAAAGCCGTCCACTGAGATGACTTCATGGTGTCTAAACACCCTGTAAATTGTTCCAACCAGTTGGCTGAAGATGGTCCCATTCAATGCCTTTCTGCTTTCTTCAGGAAGATGCGCCTGTATAGAATCAGCAACAGAGTCAAGATATTCAAAATAATGCGGGTGTGTTTTTGGTTGTTGAGAAGTAATTTTTCTTATGTCTACCCGTTCGTTGCTTCTGATATTATGTAGGCTGGTGTCCTCTGAAACAATTCTCAAAGCATCGGCTGGCGTGACTCCTATCCATTGCTGGCCGTCTCTTTCAAAGTGGTAAGGCTGAAAAGGATGGTCCATCCAAACAATCATGTAATAATGTGGTTCTCCCAAGAAAAAATCCATTACTAAAAAAGAGATATAGGCTTCTTTAAGTCCTTCGTCCATTCCCGGCAGATCTTTTTCAATGTATGCTTTTATTGGTTCTCTTAGAAAGTCTTTTACATCTCTTACAACTATGTCCTTTTCAAAACTATGTTCATCAAGGCCCCGGTGTTTGGCATCTATATCTCTGGGTTTGTATTTTCCTGGTTTTTTAATCCAGATAATATCATCTGTAAATTGAGCAAACCTTCTTTGGACCCCGTCTGCCCCATAATAAAAATTGTGGCCTTGCCTACAATTCATGTGGGCTTGATCGCAGGCTAAGTTAGAAGGAGCCTTACCATTAAGGGTGAGGGTGTTGTCGTGGATAAACTTCACAATATCCCATTTATTATTATTTTCTGCAAAATCATAGTTTGTTCTGAGCATAAAACAAACCAAGTTTTTTCCATGGATTGTTAAATGGGTATAATCTCTGGGATCCATCTCACACATACAGTCTGTAAGATCTGTATGGCTGATTAATTCTTCTCTTTCATAATCAATATGTTTTGAATCTAAGATATCACAGACATCCTGTCCGGTTAAATTTCTATCCTGGAAGTGATCTTTAAATTTGCTTCTAATCTTATTTAAAAAGCCATCTTTTTTTGTCAGGACGACACAGGCTACCCCTCCAGGAGCCAATGAATCATAAATTGCCTGGACGGAATCTTCTAAATTTGGCATGTAATATAAAACATGGCTGGCGAGAATAAAATTAAAATCTTCTGGCTGGGAGCAGGCTATATTTTCTTGCCCTTGGTTATCATAAAGATGAAGTCTCCTGAAATTATGACCATTAATCATGTAGTTCATTAAAAACCTGGCACTCATGCCAAGGGAAGGCTCGTGAATGACAAAATCTACGTTTTCGTTTTTGAATGGCCAATAAAAAGGCAGAGAAATATCACCGTCGCCCGGGCCAATGTCTAAAAATTTTAAGTAGCCCTTATTTATTGGGAGGAAATCAGGGAATCTTTTTTTAAGATGCTCTGCAATAACATGTTTTTGATTTGAGTGCTCCTTGAATGAAAGAAAAAATTGCCTTTGAGCATTGTAAAATTCCCTTTCTTTGTTATTAAGGTGGGCTGCCCTGATCAATCTCTCCTTTTGATTCATCAGCTCGTGTTCTCTCGGATCTTGGTTTACCTGAATCAAACTCTGCAGTATTCTTTTCTCTACACAATCAGGCAATGCCTCTATTTCTTTTAGAATGGTTTCTATATCTTCAGGTCTCTGCATATACAGTAAAAATAGAAAAATTCCTTTAAAAATCTATCTGTTTTTAAGTGATTATTTTATCTGAATATCATACTTTTCCCTGAGTGGGGCTTCCAGTTCGCGCATGATACTCGGGTGCTGCTGGAGGAACTCCCGGTACTGTTTCAGGAAATTGGCTCCGCGAACGCCCCTTTCAGGAGCAAATTCATCTAGGAATGCTATGGTGCCATGTTTTAAAAGATAATCTTTATTCCATTTTTTCCAGTCTCTTAAGTAGGCCAAAGCAATTTCTGGTTGCTCTGAAACTAGCGCAATAAAATCCTGATCGATTTCAACCAGGCTGTGGAGATTAACACCGACTTCAGCTAGTTTTTCTTTGCCGCCCTGCTGGCGGTCAGCTACAACAATAAAATCATTGATGGTGATTCCATTCCTTCTTAATTCATTAATCCAGCCTTTTTGAGGAGTATATCTTGAGTCGTGCGCACTAGCGCCAAAGTTCATGACATCAGCGATATGGATGTCATAAACACTTAATGGATTTCTTGTTTGGATTAATGTTCCTGATTTGAACTGGCCTTCTTTATCTTCAGAAGAAGATGTTCTGTATTCAACCCGGCCGTCCTTAAAAACAGAGATGTGGGGAACTTTCAGCAAGTGGGCCACTGGTCCGGAAAAAAGCCAGTCCCTGGTTTCTCCGCCGGAAATAGTCCTTACTCCGGCGTCCGGGGGAAACAAAGCATTAACTCTTTCGGCCAAGATATGAATGATCAGGCGGTAATTAAAATTACTTTTCATAATCTGGACTGCATGCCCAATGATTGCCTGGTCATTATTGCCAAACTCTCTAAATTTACCTTTATCATCAAGAAAATTTTCCACTCCAACAAAATAAATAAGGGGTTCTCCAAAGACAGAAAGTTTTGGTGCTTCTAAATCTTGAAAACAACCATATTTAACCATCAGTTCTTTGACAATGTCTCTGAGTGGCATGCAAATAATCATAATCAACTTCTTTAAAAAGAAATCTATACTCTAAGCATTATTTTTAGAAATATACAAATCAATTAGAGTAGCAGTCAGGGCAAGAACAACCGGGCCGATGATGAAACCAGCAACTCCTAACAAAGAAATACCACCAAAAATACCTATTAAAATCAGGGCCGGATGGACAGAACTTCTTCTGCCGATGATTTTTGGTTTGAGAATGTTGTCAGCAACTCCGCCGGCAACCAGGTTCACCAAAGCAATGCCAATACCTTTCCATACCAAAAGAGTTTCATTATTAGAAACACCATCAAAAACAAAAAACAAGGAAGCAGGAATCCAGATCATGGCTGTGCCAACATAAGGTGCAAAGGAAAGAACTGCCATAATAACACCCCAAAGCAGAGGTGAGGAAACACCAAAGAACCAAAAGGAAAGCCCGCCAACAGCACCCTGAATCAAAGCAACAATAATATTGCCATAAACAACTGCGTGCATGACATCTTTCAACCTGGTGTGAATGGTTTTATGCTCTCTTTCATGGAGCTTGAAAATCTGTTTTAATTTTTTGACAAATAAATCACCATCTTTCAAAAGATAAAAGACAACAAAGAATGAAATAAACAATTCAATAACCAGTTTGGGTAT
>JAHWGZ010000005.1 GCA_019323755.1 Candidatus Woesearchaeota archaeon | reverse complement strand
CGAAATTTTAGAAGAAAAAGGAGAAGAACTGGCTAAAGAAGCAGTAAGATTTTCCCAGCATGCTGGCAGAAAAACAATACTGGGGGACGATATCAAACTGGCAGCCAAAAAAACATAACCTTTTTATAAGAGTGCTATTTCGGAGGTAAGAATATGTCAATCAAATTAACCACGGCAGGACAAGTTCAAAAAGGTGATACAGTTTTAATGGACGGTGAGCCTTGTAGAGTAACCAGTGTCCAGATATCAAGACCTGGAAAACACGGGCACGCCAAAGTAAGAATGGAGGGTGTTGGTCTGATTGACGAGAAAAAAAGAGTCATAGTCTTGCCAGGACATGATAAAATGGAAGTGCCAATCATTGACAAGAAATCAGCTCAAGTCCTGTCAATTAATGATGATATGGCCAATGTCATGGATATGGAAACTTATGAAACTTTTGATTTAAAAATACCAGAAGAATTAAAAGACCAAGTGGTGGCAGGCGGACAGATTGTTTATTGGAAGATCATGAGTTATAAAATTTTAAAACAAGTGAAATAAAAATGGTCAAATTTGATGAAGCCGGAGCAAGACTCTTTAGGAATATTTTTGTTTGCCGTAAATGCAAAACCAAAATCCGGGCTTCTTCAATGAAAGTGAGTTCGGGTTTGATCAGATGCCGGCGCTGCAACAGCAAAATTTTAAGACCCAAAAGAAAGAAATAATTTTTGAATAAAAAAAAGAGGTGAATGATGGATATTTTAGTGTTTTTATTAAGATACAAATGGGTATTTTTATTCTATTTGGGACTAATTCTATTCTTGATTTGGAGAAAAAAACATTTAATTGTTCAGGCAAAGGTAATTGTTCTTTACCGAACTTTATTGGGAATCAGATTTATCAGACGAATAGCAGAGAAATACCGGCAATGGGTGAGTCTATTTGGTTATATTGGTGTTGGAGCAGCTTATGTTGGTTTAATACTAATCAGTTTTTTGCTGGTTTATAACCTTTACAATTTATTTGCCAAACCAGATGCAGTTTCAGGTGTTTCCTTGGTCTTGCCGGGAATCAATATCCCTGGGATTGGGGTTTTATCGTTCTGGTACTGGCTGATTGCAATTTTTGTGATTGCAGTAGTGCATGAATTTGCCCATGGAATAGTGGCCAAAGCCCACAATCTGAAAATTAAATCAACTGGTTTAGTGGTTTTGGGCCCGATTTTGGGGGCTTTTGTTGAGCCAGATGAGAAAAAAGTGGAAAAACAAAGTGATATTGTGCAGTATTCTATTTTTGCAGCCGGGCCTTTTTCAAATATTGTTTTGGGGATAGCGGCTCTCTTGTTATTTAGTCTGATTTTAACGCCAGTACAAAATATTTTTTTAGAGCCAACTGGTTTTTCTTTTGCTGAATATTATGGTCCGGGCTATCCAGCTGAAGGAGCAGGTTTGAAACCGGGCATGGTAATTAACAAAATTAATGATGTAGAAGTCAAAGATTTCATGGATTTCTATGATGTGGCTTATTGTGTCAAGCCTGATGAAGAAATAGTGATTGGCACAACAGAAGAAAGTTTTTCTTTGGTGACAACTGAAAATCCAGAAAGTCCGGGCAAATCTTTTATTGGTGTCAAGACTGTAAAAAATGAGTTTGTTTTGAAAGAAAAGTATAAACAGTCATTTTTCTATAAAAATTTGTATTATATCATTGACTGGCTGACAGTTTTTTTCAAATGGCTATATCTTTTGAGCCTGGGCATCGGCTTGTTTAATCTGCTGCCCTTGCCAATTGTAGACGGCGGAAGAATCCTGAAATTGTCTTTGGAAAAAATTCACGGCAAAGACAAGGGAACAAGAAAATTTGCCAAATGGAGCTTCTTGTTTTTGTTATTATTGTTGGCAAACCTGCTGATCCCAGCAATTAGATGGGTTATTTCTTTAATCTGAATTTCAGATCATTAAGAATATTCATGAAAGCAATAAAACAATCATAAGGAGAGTCATAGGGGTTAAAATATTTGTGGACATCACCGTCATTAAACCATTTAGTGCACATGTAATAAAAGTGGTCAGAGGTCTGAAGCTGGCGCCAATCACTGAGAATTTGTTTGTTATTTTTTCTTTTGATTTGCCTTTGAAGCTGGTAAAGATTTTTAAGAGCGCTTTGCTGCATGCGATTGCCTAACCAGGCGCTGACATCTCTTTCAGTATCAGCCCAAGAAAGAAGGTGGGGAATATTAATTGTATCTTTAGGCTTTAATCTTTTAATGGCTTCTGAAGGGGTAACAAAGTTATTGAACCTGAGCAGGTATTTTGGCAAACTGGCCAGGAAACGGAAAATGCCAGTGTCAGCCCACTGATGCTCGCCAAAAGTTTCATAATCCATAAAGAGATTGATAATTTCTCCGTTTTTATTTGTTTGATTAATCCAATGGGCATATTTTTCTGCGGTGAGCGGGTGCTCCTTCCAGTTTTTATCTGAAAATCTAAAGGCAATGTCATCACTAAGCTTATAATTTTTGAGGAGCAGTTTGATTTTTTTGGTTTTGGGCGGCTGATATATAAAATTGGGCGAGCGCCACTGCAAATAATGGTCCCAACCTTCAGCCAGAATGGCTTTGTAACCAAGTTTTTCAATATGCTGGGCCAGCTGATTATTATAAATCAGTTCAGTATTACGGAAGATTTTTGGTTTTTGGCCAAAAAGCTGTTTGATTTTTTTAGTATGCAGTTTGATCTGGTCTTCAAATTCTTTTTTAGAATAGAGAGAAGCAAGACTATGATGATAAGTTTCATCTAAGATTTCAACCTGGCCAGTGTTAACGATCTTTTGAAAAAGGTTAATGACTTTAGGAGAATATTTTTCCAATTGCTCTAAAACAATCCCAGAAAAAGAATAAGAAACTTTTAATTCCGGATGTTCTTTGAGAAGATTAAGAATAACTTTATTGGCTGGGAAATAACATTTGGTAGCAACTTTTTGAAGAATCTCTTTGTTTTTTTGTTCATCAAAATAATTATGATTTTGGCCAATATCAAAGACGCGGTATTTTTTCAGGCGGTATGGCTGATGAACCTGAAAATAAAAACAAATATTTACCATTTTATTTCACCCATTTTTTATAGAGACTGAGGCATTTTTGAGCTGGCTCATCCCAATTAAATTTTTTGATTTCCTGAGCAGTATTCTCTTTGAGATGGTGGTAACCTTCAGGATATTTAAGGATGCTGATAATTTGATCAGCCATTTTATTGATATCCCAGAAGTCGGCTTTGAGGCAGTGATGCAAGACTTCTGAGACACCAGATTGTTTTGAAATAAGGCAAGGTGTGTTGTTGCGCATGGCTTCCAGGGGTGTAATGCCTAAAGGTTCAGAAATACTGGGAATGACATAAAGATCAGCCATCTGATAGATTTGATCTAATTCAGATCCTCTGAGAAAACCAGTAAAAATAATTTTATCAGCAAGATCAAGCTCAGCAGCTTTTTCAATTATTTTTCCTTCCATATCACCAGAACCAACTACAATAAATTTGTAGTTGGGGTCGTAATCAAGAATTCTTTTGGCAAGAT
>JAHWGZ010000038.1 GCA_019323755.1 Candidatus Woesearchaeota archaeon | reverse complement strand
GCAGGTAGGCTAGACTGGGGGGTTAGCCCTCTCCTGTTACTGTCAACGGGCTTTAGGCAGGGTCGAAGCCTGAAGAAGGTGTGACTGGTTCTGCTGGTCTCAGCAGTTACTGTCGACGTTCTGTCCCATAGGATTGCGGCTATGGGAATCGGGTCAGGGCCGGAAGGCAGCAGCCCTAACTGTAGTTAGTAATGTTTATGGGGTTGCAGAACTGAGGTGCTGTTGGGGTTAAGCCAGTGGAGTCGGTTTTCATCGACTAATGGCATGCCTACCTACTTTTCTTAAAGAATTGGATTTTGATTAAATCATAAACAGCAGCTAATGTAAAAATAATCTGAAGAATAATAAAAATTAAATCATTGATATAAATGCTGTAAGTTTCAAGACAAAGTCCTCCAAAGATGTAAAAGATATCTTGAATCTTTCTTTTTTTAATGATGATGCCGATGGCGATCAGAATTATTCCTAACGCTCCAATTAGTTTAAAAATACTAACCATTTTATCTTATGAGTATGGCAGGTTTGCCAGGCAGGGCTTGTTTGGCTTTTGGTTCTTTGCTGTCCTGTTCTTTGATGATTTCTATTTCTGATTTGAACTCTTCTTCAAGAAGTTTTTGAGATTCTTTTAATGCAGAAATCTCTGATTCCTGGTCAAGATCATATTCCGGCAATTTAGACGGATCTTTGATGAACTTAGGAATCATGTTGGTGATGTCTTTGGCATAAGGTTTTAATTCTGGTGTCAAGATTTTTTTGATAATTTCGCCGATGTTTCTGGTTTCTTGCATTAATTTTTTGAGTTCTGAAATAAAAGAATATTTCCAGTCAGCAGCCAGGAATAAAGTAATTTTTTCTGGTTTTTGTTTTTTGGTTAGTTTTAAAACAGAATTAATGTCAGCAATGGTGTTGTGGACTGCTTCTTCTGCTGAAAGAGCTTTGTAGTCTATTTTTGATTCATCATATTTAGGCCAGGCTGCCAGGGAAACAAAAGGTTTCTGATCTAATTTTTCCCATAGTTCTTCAGCCAAATGCGGAACAAAGGGAGCTAAAAGCAAAGTAAGATTTTCTAAAGCAGTCTGATAAACTTCCTGATTGATTTGCTGGGCTGATTTATAATTATGCAGAGATCTGGTAAATTCCATTAAAGCACCAAGGGCCAAGCTAAATTCAAATTTATTAATGTGCTCAGTGACTTTTTTAATGGTCTGGTGCTGCTTGCCAATCAAATGCTTGTCTTTACTGGAAAGTTCTTTTTGTTTTTGGAATTCAATATTATCAAACAAAGAATAAACCTTGTTGAGGAATCTAAAACTGCCTTCAACACCCTGGTCTGACCATTCCAATTCTTTTTCCGGCAGAGCAGCAAAAAGAATGAATAATCTGGCAGTGTCAGCGCCATATTTGTTCATGATAGTGGCGGGGTCAACAACATTGCCCAATGATTTGGACATTTTAGCGCCGCCTTTGAGAACCATGCCCTGACAAAGCAGTCTTTGGAAAGGCTCGTCAAAATTATGGAGTTTTAAATCTCGAAGCGCTTTAGTGAAAAATCTGGCGTAGAGCAAATGCATAATGGCGTGCTCAATGCCGCCGATATACTGGTCAACCGGCATCCAGTATTCAACATTTTTTTTAGTAAAAGGCAATTTGGTTTCTTTTGGCGAGCAGTATCTTAAAAAATACCAAGAAGAATCAACAAAAGTGTCCATGGTGTCGGTTTCTCTTTTGCATTTTAATTTACATTTGGGACATTTGGCGGTGAAGGATTTTGATGTTAGCAGAGGATTGCCTTCACCAGTGAATTGAACATCTTTGGGCAAGAGAACCGGCAAGTCTTTTTCTGGAACTGGCTGTGGGCCGCACTGCTCACAGTTGATAATAGGAATGGGCGTGCCCCAATATCTTTGACGGGAGATGAGCCAGTCTTTAAGTTTGTAATTAGTCTGTTCTTTGGCATAGCCTTTTTTGACACAATAATCAACAATAGCTTGGCGTAAATCTCCTGATGTTTTTCCTTTAAATTCAACTGGCTCAGTAAGAATACCTTCTTTCATATCAGTATAACAAATTTCTAAATTTTCTACTTTTTTCCTGAGCTCTGGATCTTTAGGAAAGAGAACTGGTTTAAGGCGAATACCATATTTTTTGGCAAATTTAAAATCACGCTTATCATGGCATGAACATTTGACAATACCTGTGCCATAATCAGCAAGTGCATAGCTTGAAACCCAAAGAGGCAAGTCTGTTTTGCTAATAGGATCTTCTATGTACCGGCCTGTGAAAATTCCTTCAGATTCCTTTTCCTCTTCAAAGCCTTGCTCTTTTCTCTTTTTAATTATTTTTTTGCAAAAGTCAAAAATTTCCTGTTTGTTAGGAATCCCTTTCAAAAGATTAGGTAAGAGGGGGTGATCAGGTGCAATAACAACAAAAGTGTCTGCACAAAATGCTTCGAAATGAGTGTTAAACGAACCAATTTCTAAGTCCATTCCCTTAACAGGAGCAGTAAACAATAAACCTTGGCTTTTGCCAATCCAATTTTTCTGCATGGTCTTAACACGTTCTGGCCAGTGTTCTAATTTGTCAATGTCATTAAGAAGCTCTTCAGCGTATTGAGTAATTTTGAAAAACCACTGCTCTAATTCTTTGATTTCAACTTCATGATGGCAGCGCCAGCATTTACCATCGATAACCTGTTCATTAGCAAGAACAGTATGGCAGCTGGGGCACCAATTAACTGGTGATTTTTTCTTGTAAGCCAGGCCTTTTTTGAAGAACTGGAGGAAAATCCACTGGTTCCATTTGTAATAATCTGGATTTAAACTAGCAATTTCTCTGGTCCAATCATAACTCAAACCCATGGCCTGCTGCTGTTTTTTGATGCTGGCCATATTAGTGAGAGTCCATTTTTCTGGATCAGTGCCGTGCTTGATGGCAGCATTTTCAGCTGGCAGACCAAAAGCATCATAACCCATGGGATAAAGGACATTGAAATTATTCATACGTTTGTATCTGGCCAAAGCATCGCCAATAGAATAATTTCTGAGATGGCCCATATGCAAAGTGGCGCTGGGATAAGGATACATTTCCAAACAATAGAATTTTTTCTTTTGAGGATCTTCTTTGACTTCAAAGATTTTGCTGTCTGTCCATTTCTTCTGCCATTTTGATTCTATTTCTTTGAAGTTCATAAGAATAAAAGAATAAGAAAGGGTTTTTATATTTGTTGTTAAAATTTCTTGAATTCAGCAGCCAGATCAATCAAATCAACATTACCCATGAACAAAGCCCGGCAGCAGTATCTTTCCAGACCCAAGGCATCGAGGACTTTTTTGTTTTCTTCGCCTTTTTGAGTTCTTTCCTTAAACTCTTCCCAAAGGTGGCCAACTGGTTTGCCACAACTAAAACAACGGATTGGAATCATCATTTTTGGATCACCTGTATGATTTTTGGGTCTTGGCACGAGCTTTGCTGTGACGACCTGGTTTTCTGGTTTCTTTTCTTCTGACATCAGCAACTAAAAGCTGGCGGTCATAATTTTCAAATTCTTTTTCTAATTTTTTATCATATTGAGCCAAAGCACGGCCAATAGCCAAACGAATAGCTTCGGCCTGGCCATTAACACCGCCGCCAACAACACTGATATCAAGGTCAATAGTTTTGATTAAGTCACCAGCCAAAATCAAGGGTTCCTGAATCTTTAATTTTAAAATAGGGTTGCTGAGGCTGTCTAAAAAAGCCTTGTTAACTCTGATTTTGCCTTTACCCGGCTTTAAAGTAGCCCGAGCCACGGCTTGCTTTCTTTTTCCGCTAGTATGAATTATTTTTGCTGCCATTTTCCACCTAAAATTTTACAAATTTCTTCAACAGTAGTATATTTTAAATTCGGGATTTTTTTAAGATTTGCTTTTTCAATGGTTTCTAATTTTGATTCCTGGAATTGTTTGGGCAGGCCGATATAACACTTAATTTTTTTAAGAGCTTCTCTACCCCTGATTTTTTTTCTAGGAACCATGCCCCGAATAGTTCTTTTAACAAAACTGTCCGGCCGGCGGTAAGTAAAAGGACCATAGCGAGGATGACCGCGCTGCTGTTTTAGTTTCTGCCTGTTTAAGATCTGCTGGCGGCTGCCGCTGATAACTATTTTTTCACAGTTAACCAAAGCAATTTCTTCGCCAAGCAAAAGTTCTTTAGCTATATATGAAGCCATCCTTCCCAAAATCATATTTTCGCCGTTAATGACTTTCATCCTAAAATCCTCACTTTCTTACCTTTGGGGTTTTCTTTGATTAATTGTTGAATAGTGATGGTTTTGCCAACTTTATTGATTTTTTGTTCTGCTTCTTTGGAAAAGGTCCAGGCAGCAACATTTAATTTTTTAGTTAATTGTCCGAGTGAAAGAACTTTGCCAGGCACAACAACTGTTTCACCATCTTTGGCAAACTGTTCAATTTTGTAAATATTAACTGAACGCCTTTGTCTTGACGGCTTTTCCAGGTCCTTGGCAATTCTTTTCCAAAGCTTGACACCTTCGGCTAATGATTTCTGCCTAAGCTCAGCGATGAGCATTTGCAAGTTTTCATTAGTTGGTCCTGTTCGTTTCATTTTCTTTGGATGCGGGCATGTAAAAATCCGTTTCGGATTTTTGAGCCCTCATTTACTTCGTAAATGCGGGAGACGGGGTTCGAACCCGCGCAGGCACTAAGCCACTAGGCCCTCAACCTAGCCCGTTTGACCACTCCGGCACCCCCGCATAAGGAGTGTTTATTTGAGGAGTTTGGCAAACTCGTCAAGTTGGTTGATGAGCATATCAGCGGCTGCGTCTAATATTTGTTTTGGGTCAAGCTGACCCCAGCTTTCAACATGAAAAACAAAATTTTGAGTATCTTCAATCTGAGCGCCAAATTTTTCCAATGTTTCCAAGCAAGCTTCATAATTTGGGCTTTGGATTAAATTTTCATGATTAATTTTGATTTTACTGCCGGACAATTCAAAAACATTTTTATCCAGGCGGTTAAGGAATTGCTTGTCTTCGGGCTTTAGTTTTTTTTCATCTAAATTAATTGAAGGTTCGTGTTTGAAAAAAATCAGTCCAGGCGACCATTTGGCGTGTTTTTTACCCTGGCCTAAAACAGCAGTAGCTTCTAATTCAAGTTTTTGCTTGGCCAATAATTTGACCACAGGCATGTCAGGATAAGCAAATTTGCATTTAGGGTCTTTGCTCTGGGCGTCTGACGCCAAAACTAAACCGCGTTTGCCGGTCTTGAGAAGAATTTTCAACTGGCATTTAGCACAGCCAGCGCCTTGGCAGGAACAATTTTCCGGCAATTCATAACTTTTCAAATCAGTCTTAATAGGAATAAGACCTAAACGATGAGCAATAATTTCATCATACAAAGCAGAGCTGTTGTCCCGAAATTCAACTTCGTCAACAGCAAGAGTAGGCACTTCATCCACAGAAAATCTTCTGATAATATTAGCAAAAGCTTCGTCTGAATCTTTTAAAATAAAAGACAGTTTATTTTTCTTTTTATCCAAAGATAAATTTTCAATCTTCATACTCGTCGACCTCTGCGGCCGCCTTTGACCCGGCAACCGTCATGGGCTTCAGGAGTGACATCTTCAATGCGGCCGATTTTGAGGCCCATTCTGGAAAGAGCCCTGATAGCAGCCTGAGCACCTGGTCCTGGATTACTAGGCCCTTGGTGGCCGCCTGGAGCTCTGACACGAACATGCAAACCATTGATGCCTTTATCCCTGATAAGATCAGCAGCTTTTTTAGCTGCAGTCATGGCAGCAGTTGGTGAGCTTTCCAAACGATCGGCTTTAACAACCTGGCCGCCGCTGGTTCTGGCAAGGGTCTCTGTGCCAGTGATATCAGTAATATGAATAATAGTATTATTATAACTAGAATAGATATGGGCAATGGCCCAGCGGATATTGCGATCATAGCTTCTTTCATAACCCCGATCTTGGCGAGGGGCTCTGGGACTTCTCTTGAAGGATTTTTTATCTTGTTTTAATGGTTTCATTGTTCTTCTTTAGCTTCTTCAACTTTTTCTTCTTTTTTAGCTTCTTTAGCTTCTTTCTTTGGTTTCTTTTTAGCTTCTTTTTTAGCTTCTGGAGGAGCAGGCCTAACTGGCAATTTTTCCTTTTGTTCTGGCAAACTCCTTTCAGGATGATCAGGATTAGCTAATTTAGACTGCGGAGAAAAGGCAATAGTGCCTTCTTCTGCCTGAGTAACAAGATAATTAGGAGAAGTAATTTTGGTATTATTAATAACAATCTGCTGATGAACGATAAACTGGCGGGCCTGGGCCTGAGTTCTAGCAAAACCTTTTTTGAAAACCAAATTTTGCAGGCGCCGGTCCATTATGTTTTGAGTAGTTAAACCAAGAATATCATCTAAAGCAGCGCCAGCTGGAATCAAACCAAGTCTTTGGAGACGCTGAATCAACTGCTGTTTTTCCTTTTCAGCCTGCTTGGTTTTGGCAGCAATCAGTTTTTTGGCCTGGTCTTTGAATGTTTTAAGAATAGAATTAAGCTTGTAAATTTCTTTTTTTCTTTTGAAAGCATATTCTCTAACTAATTCTCTTTCAGATTCAATGTTTTCTCTAATCCAAGGATGTCTTGGAGTGAAATACTTTTTCTTGGTTCTTTTTGGGTCTCCCATTTTATTCCTTCTTAGCAGTTGGGGCAGCTACTTTTTTCCTTTGAACACCTAAAGTAACTTTGCCTTTGTTTTTTCTGAAATTGGAACGTGTTCTTTGGCCTCTGACCGGCAGACCGGCAGAATGTCTAACACCGCGATAACATTTGATTTTTCTCATGCGTTTAATATCATTTTCTTTGGCTAATTCTAAATCAGTGATCAAGAGATGCTGGTCAACATTAGAATTAAAATCTCTTCTGCGGTTGAAAAGCCAGGAAGGGACATTATGCTGAATAGGATTTTCAATAACGTTGTTAAGCTTTGAAATTTCGTCGTCTGTCAGCAAACCAGTTTTTTTGGTTTTGTCAACATTAGCCAAGTTACAAGCCAGACTGGCAAAAGTATAACCCACACCTTTGATTTGGGTGAGAGCACAACCTATGGCTTTTTCTCCTTTCAAGTCTGTCTTAGCGATACGGACTAAATGTTTAAGTTCTTGATTTTCTGGCATTTTATGTTAAAGCTGAGAAGTCTAAATCTCAGCCCTTAAACGCTACCCACTCGGGCTAATTTATGTTTGTTTTGCTGGGTGGTTTATAAAGGTTGCGGTAAGTTAAGGAGAATCAAAAAGCTCTTCCCAGTGACGAGAACTCTCATCTATCTCTAAATAAAAATCAAAAATGAGGTTTGATTCTCTTAAAATTCTTTTTAGGTATGGTTTGTCTTTCTCTGTTTTTCCTGACAAACATATTTTTCTCTGAAAAGCAATACGACCATGTGCAGAATGACTAGGATAAAATAAACTGGAAACTTCAAGTCCCTGGGCTCTGAGGTAATCAATCAATTTTTTGGCTTCGTCTTCGGAAGAAACTAAGCTGTACCAAACAAGATCTAGACCGAAGTTCTCAGAGG
>JAHWGZ010000037.1 GCA_019323755.1 Candidatus Woesearchaeota archaeon | reverse complement strand
AGCACTTATTTGGCTGCCATAGGAACTGGTTATTTGTGGAAGATTTTGGCTGGGACCAATATTTTAATTTTAAATAAATCCGAGGCAAAATTATTATTGAGATCTCAGAATAATAATATTAAATTTTTATTAAAAAAATTAAAAGAAAAGGTAAAGGAAATTGTAGTGGTAACAGAAGGGGCAAAAGGTGTGCATGTTTATGACGGAGATTATATGTATTCAATGGGTTCCTATAAAGTGAAAGTGGTTCATACTGCTGGTGCAGGTGATGCTTTTAATTCTGGTTTTTTAGCGGGAATAGCCAAAGGTTTGGATGTTGAGAGAGCTTTGGAATTGGGCATGGCAGAATCAGCTTCAGTGATTCAGAAGTATGGAACTAAAAACGGGCTGGTAAGCTATAATCAAGCTTTGAAATTTATTAAATCACATAAAAAGAAAATTAGCAAGGTGAGAATATGAAAAAAATAAATCCAATTTTTCAAAAGGGCAAATCATTAATTCTGGCTTATGACCATGGTATGGAACATGGGCCAAGTGAATTTGATTTAACAAATGTTGACCCACAATATATTGTTGATTTGGCAATTAAAGGGAAGTACAGTGCTTTGGCCTGCCAAGCAGGGCTGGCTTACCATTATGTTGACCATAATACCAAAAAAGTGCCACTAATTGTAAAGTTAAATGGAAAAACCAATATTCCCCAGATTGAGCCGATTTCAAAACAGAACTGTTCTGTAAAAAGAGCTGTTGATTTGCGGGCAGATGCTGTAGGCTACACAATTTATTTGGGCAGTGAATATGAAAGAAAAATGTTCAAGCAATTTGGTAAGATTGTAGAAGAAGCTCATGATTACATGATTCCAGTGATGGCCTGGATTTATCCCCGCGGCAAATGGGTAAAAGATCCCTTAAGCACTGAGATGGCTGCTTATGCAACAAGAGTGGCTTTGGAATTAGGGGCAGACGCAGTTAAGTTGAAGTATAACAGCGACAAAGAAGGTTTTAAGTGGGTAGTGAAATGCGCTGGCAAGACCAAAGTGATGGTGGCAGGCGGACCAAAAATTGAAAATGGTGAGAAGTTTTTAGGGGAAGTCAGGGATTTTATGGAAGCAGGTGCTTCAGGTATGGCTGTGGGCAGAAATGTCTGGAAATCTGACAAACCTTTGAAAGTTACCAAAGCTTTGAAATCAATTATTTTTGACAATGCTAAAGTCAAGGATGCATTAAAATGGCTGAAGTAATTTACATTGGAGCAGATCATGCTGGTTTTAAGCTAAAGGAAAAAGTGAAAAGATATTTGGAGAAGATGGGTTATGAAGTTAAAGATATGGGCAATTATAAGTTTGAATTAAGAGATGATTTTACTGATTTTGCAGTCAAGGTTTCTAAAAATGTGGTTAAAACAAAAAGCAAAGGGGTTTTGATTTGCGGCACTGGACAGGGCATGTGTGTGGCAGCCAATAAAGTAAAAGGAACCAGAGCATATTATGCTTATGATAAAAATACAGCAGAACATGCAGCAAAACATGGCAATGCAAACATAATCTGCATGCCTGGTTATCTGAAAGATAAAACTGCTCAGGAAATTGTTAAAACATGGTTAAAAACAAAGTTTTCTAAAAAAAAGAAATATATTCGCAGAATCGGAAAGCTAAAAAAAATTGAAAGAATGAAATGAATTATAAAATAATCCCGGCAATTATTGCTAAAGACCAAAAAGAATTAGAAAGAATGATTTTTAAAGTAGATAGTTATGTTGATTTGATACAATTAGATGTGATGGACGGAAAGTTTGTCAAGAACAAAAGTAATTTTTTTGATTTTTCTCTGCCGACTCGCGGGATTAAATATGAAGCTCATTTGATGGTTGAAAATCCAAGTGTTTGGATTGACAATTATGGTGATTTTGTAGATACAATTATTGTTCATTTTGAAAGTCATGATGATTTGGGAAGATTAATCAACAAAATAAAGGCTAAAAAGAAAAAGGTTGGTGTGGCTTTAAATCCAGAAACTTCAATTGACGAGATTAAACCTTATCTTAAAAAAATTGACCAAGTTTTGATTATGACAGTCCAGCCAGGCCAGTACGGAGCGAGATATTTGTCAAAGATGGAGGAAAAAATTAAAGAACTGAGAGAGATTTACAAAGGAGATATTGAAGTTGACGGCGGAATTGATGATAAAACAATTGTTCGCATAAAAGAAGCAGGAGCCAATATGTTTTGCTCAGGCAGTTATATTATGAAAAGCAAAAAACCGGCTGAAGCAATCAGGAATTTGAAAAAATGTTTAAAGTTGAAAAATTAAAAGGCATGGCCAAAACAGTCAGGCAGGATATTATTAAAATGCTAGCTGAAGCTGGGAGCGGTCATTCAGCTGGTCCTTTGGGCATGGCTGATGTGATGACAGCCTTATATTTTCAAGTTTTAAAACATAATCCTAAGAAGCCATTGTGGGATGGAAGGGACAGATTGATTTTGTCTAATGGACATATTGTGCCGGTGCGCTATGCCTGCATGGCACGGGCAGGTTATTTTCCAGTCAAGAGTTTAATGACATTACGAAAATTTGGCAGTAAATTACAAGGGCATCCTTCTTATCATGATATGCCAGCTTTGGAATCAAGCACAGGTTCTTTGGGCCAGGGTGTCTGTGTGGCAGTGGGCATGGCTTTGGCTGCTAAACTTGACAAGAAAAAACATTTTGTTTACTGCATTACTTCTGATGGTGAAAATGATGAAGGAAGCACTTGGGAAGCGATTAATGCAGCCAGCAAATGGAAACTGGACAATTTAATTTTTATTTTTGACAGGAACAAAATACAGATCTGTGGTAATACTGAAGAAGTTTGGCCTTTGGAGCCGTTGAAAGAGAAATATCTGGCTTTTGGCTGGCAGGTTTACGAAATTGACGGCCATGATTTTAACCAGATTATTCAGACAATTGATAAGGCCAAAAAAGCAAAAGGAAAACCAAAAGTGATTATCGCTAAAGTGGTGCCAGGCAAAGGTGTCAGTTTTATGGAAGGAAAATATGAATGGCATGGCAAAGCACCAAACAAAGAAGAAGCTGAAAAGGCTCTGAGGGAACTGCAATGAGGGCTACAAGAGATGGATTTGGTGAGGCAATTGTTGAACTGGCTGAGAAGGATAAAAGAATTGTGGCTTTAACTGCTGATTTGACACCAAGTGTGAAATTAGAAAATTTTGAAAAGAAATTTCCCAATCGTTTTTTCCAATGCGGGGTGGCAGAAGCCAATATGATTGGCATGGCGGCTGGTCTGGCTTTAGAAGGCAAGATTCCTTTTGCATCAACTTTTGGAGTGTTTATGCCTAACAGATGCTTAGACCACATCAGACAGAGTGTTTGTTATAACAATGTTAATGTGAAACTAGTGGCCACACACTGCGGTTTGATAACTGGGCCAGACGGAGCAACACACCAGGCACTGGAAGATGTGGCAATCATGAGAGCATTGCCAAATACAATTGTTTTGGTGCCAGGTGATTTTACAGAAGCCAAGAAAGCAGTCAAGGCAGCAGCTAAAGTAAAAGGGCCAGTTTATATCAGGTTGACAAGACCAAAAACCGAGGATTTTTCAAAAGGCGATTTTAAAATTGGGAAAGGAACTGTTTTGCGACAAGGCAAAGATGTTTCTGTGATTGGCTGCGGCCCGGTTTTGTATCAAGCAATATTGGCAGCTGAGAAATTAAAAGGCAAGGTTGATGTTGAGATTGTGAATATGGCTTCAATTAAACCAATTGACACAAATTTAATTGTGAAGACAGCCAAAAAAACTGGAAAAGTAATAACAATTGAGGACCATCAGATAAACGGCGGTCTGGGTTCAGCTGTGGCTGAAGTTTTGGGTGAAAATTATCCAGTGAAAATGATTCGTTTAGGTGTGAGAAATAGTTTTGGAGAAAGTGGTTCACCTGATGAATTGTTAAAGAAGCATGGCTTGGATGCGGAAAGTATGGTTAAGAGAATTCTGAGTTTAGTTTAAATTTTACGCAATCTTTAAATAAAGGTTATATTAATTATTATTTGATGAAAAATTATCCATTAAAATATGAAAAAATCAATTTAGACATTGTTTTTCCAGATGAGATTCTTGATTTTTTGAAGAAAAAAAATGTTCAGCCAGAAGAGATTGTTAAAGATGAAAAATTTTGGGTGGATAGTTGCGCTGAGGAATTTGGCCAAGCCGATGCTTTTGAAGAAGGGGGTAATTTTCAAATTGTTTTTGTTGGTTACAGCGATAACCCCAAGGCCAGTTGGGAAGATAATGAATTTACTAAGATAAAAGAAGAAAAAGATTATAAACCATATTTATTGGTCCAACATTTTGTACTGCCCAATTTGAGTCTGTTTTTTTATCTTATGAAAAAGCAAGTAGAAAAGAAAATTTT